>JAFGST010000192.1 GCA_016934475.1 Candidatus Aminicenantota bacterium
GCCCGGCCGCAGCTGGAAGCGGCCGACGGGATGCTCGGCCTCGGCGAACATGCCCACCGCCAGCCCGCCGCCCTCCAGGGCCAGGGAATCCCCGCCGCGAACCACCAGCGGCGGCGGATGGCCGGCGTTGATGTATTCCAGAATACCGTCCCCGCTGTCGACGGTGCAGGTGAAGGAGGTGACGTAGAGATTGGCCTCGGTGGTCTCGGCGAGCAGGCGGTTCAGGTGGGCGATGGCGCCGGCGATGCCGCTGCCGTGTCGCAGCTGGTGGATGAAGCCGCTGCGGTAGATCGCCATGCCCAGCGCGGCAGGAACGCCGT
Organism: Candidatus Aminicenantota bacterium; assembly: GCA_016934475.1. Classification (GTDB taxonomy): domain Bacteria; phylum Acidobacteriota; class Aminicenantia; order UBA2199; family UBA2199; genus UBA2199. Next base: position 321 of record JAFGST010000192.1, read on the forward strand.
GGCCGGCCACGTCGTTGACGCTGAACACGATCCTCCCGCCGTCCAGGGGCATGGCCTCGTAGTAGTCGCCCCCCACGCTGGAGGAGGAGATGTTCAGGAAGGCGATGTCCAGCCCGGGGAAGGCGACCGGATCCTGGCGCAGGAACGACTGCTGGATGCCGCGGGCGATCTGCAGCTCCTTCTCGATCTTCTCCTTCTCCAGCATCTGGCGGATGAGCACGGCGTTCTGCAGCGGGATGGCCAGGAAGGCGGCGATGTCGCCCAGCAGGCGCAGGTCGGAGCGGCTGAAGCGGCCCCGCTTCTTGTTCACCGCCTCGAGCACGCCGAGCAGGCGCCCGCCCATGAGCACGGGCACCCCCAGCAGCGAGCGGGTCTGGAAGCGGGTCCGCTGGTCGGCCAGGCCGGCGTGGCGCGGGTCGCTGCCGCAGTCGTCGATGATCACGCCGCGGCGCTGGGCGGCGATCCAGCCGGCGACGCCCTGGCCTTTCTTGAGCACGATCTTCTTCAGCTCTCCGGCGCCTTCGCCGGTGGCGGTCTCGAAGGCCAACTCCTCCCTCTCCTCGTCATAGATGAAAATGGAGGCCTCCTCGCTGGCCAGGTAGTTGCGGATGGCGGCGGTGGTCTTCTCCAGCAGCTGGCCGAGGTCGACCTCGGAATAGAGGTTGATCATCTCCTTCTTGAAGCGGCGGATGCGATCCATTGCCCTCGGCTGGCGCGCGGCCCTTTCCGGCGCCGCCCGCCGTTCGTCCTGCCGTCCTCCACTATAGCCAAGCGGGGCGGCAAAGTCAAACCCGAGGCTTGATTTTTCAAACGTTGTTTTTTAACATACCCGGGAATCCCCCAGGAGGGACAGCATGGCAAAATTTCCAAGGTCGGCCGGGTGCAGACGCTGCCCCAGGCCACTTTCGTCGGCCAGCGAGCCGGCCGCGCGGCGCCGGCCACCGCGGGTCCAGTCTTCGGGGCATCGATCACCGTGAACGAGCCCGGTGGCAGCGATAAAATGTTTCCTGATTGGTTGACTTTACTGCGGGAGACGGCTGGGTTATAATCCATGGAGCGGCTGCGAATCATTCCAGGAGGCGCCCAATGAATCGACGCGGAGGCCCGTGCGGCCCGGCGATGTTGCTCACCTTGCTGCTGTTGGCTTCTTCGGCCCTGGTTGCCAACGGGGGGCAGGCCGAAGCCCCCTACGTGGAAGGGGAGGTGATGGTCAAGTTCCGGGCCGGTCTCAGCAGCGCCTCGGCCGCGGTCCTGGTCTCGGACCTCGATATCGGCCAGATGCGCGAGTTCCGCATCCTGTCCGGGCTGCGCCGGCGCCCCTACCTGCTGCTGCGCTCCGCGCGCCGCAGCACGGAGGAACTGCTCGCCGCCCTGCGCTCCCGCCCCGAGGTGGAAGCGGTTTCGCCCAACTACCGCCGGCGCCTGCAGCGTCTGCCCAACGATCCCAAGTTCGCCAACCTCTGGGGCATGAAACGCATCGGAGCCCCGGAGGCCTGGGAGCATACCGTGGGCTCAACCGGGGTCGTCGTGGCCGTCCTCGATACCGGAGTCGACTATACCCACGAGGACCTGGCGGCCAACATGTGGCGCAATCCCGGCGAGACGCCGGGCAACGGCGTCGACGACGACAACAACGGCTTCCCCGATGATGTCTATGGCTACGACTTCGCCGCCGACCGCTCCGGCGGCAACGACAGCGACCCCATGGATATCGACAACCACGGCACCCACGTGGCCGGCATCCTGGCCGCCGTCGGCAACAACGGCACCGGCGTCTGCGGCGTTGCCTGGCAGGCGCGCATCATGGCCTTGAAGGGATTCCGTCCCGACATGTACATTCACGACTCCGACTGCATCGAGGCCATCGAGTACGCCGTGATGATGAAGCGCGACCGCGGGGTGAACCTGGTGGCCATCAACGCCTCCTTCGGCGGCGGCGGCGAGAACCCGCTGCAGGAGGACGCCATCGCCGAGGCGGGCGACAACGGCATCGCCTTCGTCTGCGCCGCCGGCAACGACGGGAGCGACAACGAGGCCACGCCCTTCTATCCCTCCAGCTACGATCCGCCCAACATCGTGGCCGTCGCCGCCAGCGACGAGAACGACCGCTTGGCCTCGTTCTCCAACTACGGCGCCAGCGCCGTCGACCTGGCCGCTCCCGGGGCGAACATCCTGTCCACGGTTCCGGACGGCACCGGGCTGGAGTCGTGGGTGAAATCGGCGGGAGAGACTTTCGACGCCGCCCCCATGGAGTACTCGGGCTTGACCGGCGCCTCCGGCCTGAACCGCCCCCTCTACGACTGCGGCCTCGGGCAGGGCACGGGGGATTTCCCGGTTGCGCTCAGCGGCAACATCGCCCTGATCGAGCGCGGCGGAAACACGTTCAAGGAAAAGACGGCCCTGGCCCAGAACGCCGGGGCGGTGGGCGTGGTGATCTACAACAACGAACCCGGCAATTTCAGCGGCACCCTGGGCCAGGCCGGCGGCTGGGTCCCGGTCGTCTCGATCGCCCGCGAGGACGGGCTGAAGCTCAAGGCCCGCGGCGTGCATACGGTGAACCTGACCAGCCGCAAGTCCAACTACGGGATCCTGGACGGCACCTCCATGGCCGCGCCCCACGTCAGCGGCACCCTGGCCCTGCTGGCCGTCCGCTTCCCGACCGACGACCTGCCCAAGCTCCTTAGCCGCCTCTATTCGGGGGCCGATCGCCTGGCCGCGATGGAGAACAAGACGAAGACCGGCGCCCGCCTGAATCTGGCCCGGTCGCTGATGCAGAACCTGACGCTGAACATGACCGTCTCCCGCCGC
>JAFGST010000193.1 GCA_016934475.1 Candidatus Aminicenantota bacterium
AGGCGACCATCAACAAGGTGGACTGCGACCTGGTCGTCATCGCCACGCCCATTGACTTGGGCCGCATCATCAAGTTCAAAAAGCCGACGGTGCGCGTCGGCTATGAGCTCCAGGAGATCGGCACGCCGACTCTGGAGGAGATCCTGAAAAAGAAGTTCAAGAAATAGACGGGCGTCGAATGCCCTGCAGGAGCCGGTCCGGCCCGGGGAGTGCTTCCCCGGGGGGAAGGGCTCCCGCCCGTCGCTGGGGTTGGAGAACATGAGAAATAGACTTGCCTTGATCGCCTTCGGGGGCAATGCCATGCTGGAAGCCGGGGAAAAGGGGACGGCCAGGGAACAGTACCGCAACGCCCGCAAGGCGGCCCAGCTCATGGTGGAGATCATCCGCAAGGGGTACGAACTGATCATCGTCCACGGCAACGGCCCCCAGGTGGGCAACATCCTACTGCAGATGGAGGCGGCGGCCAACACCATTCCCGCCTTTCCCCTGGATGTCTGTGACGCCATGACCGAGGGCAGCATGGGCTATATGCTCGAGCGGGCCATCCTCAACGAGCTGCGCAAGCGCTCCATCGACAAGGAGGTGGCCACCGTGCTGACCCAGGTGGTGGTCGATCGCGAGGACCCGGCCTTCCAGAAGCCGACCAAGCCCATCGGGCCGTTCTACAACGCCTTCCGCGCCGGGCAGCTCCGGAGGGAGAACCGTTGGCAAATGGTCGAGGACTCCGGCCGCGGTTTCCGCCGGGTAGTGCCGTCGCCCCTGCCCATCGACATCATCCCCAAGCGCGCCATTCGCTCGCTGGTCGAGAAAGGGATCGTGGTCATCGCCGCCGGAGGCGGCGGCATCCCCGTCTTCATCAACTCCTCGGGGCTGGTGGAGGGAGTCGAGGCGGTCATCGACAAGGACCACGCATCGGCCCTGATCGCCAGGGAGGCCAAGGCCGACTTGTTCATCATCCTGACCGGCGTGGACCGCGTCTGGGAAAACTTCGGCAGGGAGAACGCCAGGCCCGTCGCGCGCATGGACGTGGAGACGGCCCGCCGGATGCTGGATGAGGGCCAGTTCCCTCCTGGATCCATGGGGCCCAAGATCGTCGCCGCCCTGGATTACATCCATGGCGGCGGCCGCCAGGTGCTGATCACCTCGGCCGAAAAGCTGAAGCAGGCACTGGCCGGGCGCTCGGGGACGCTGATCGTGCGCGGCCGCGCCGGGCATGACAAGCGGGGAAAAGCATGACGGGAACGACATCGGGAAAAGGGGAGGAAAGCGTGGACAACAAGAGCGAAACCAGCCTGGACATCGGAAGCAACGACATGGAGTTCATCCGCAAGTTCCTCAAGGGCAAGACCCAGCCCCTGGAACTGGACGAGGTCGTCTACCAACTGGCCCTCTTCAAGACAAGGGAAGACCGCAAGAGCCGGGTCAAGGTCTATGACTCCGGCTGCGAATACCAGGCCGGCGACCTGATCTACAAGGAATATCCGGGCCAACTGCCGGTGGGCAACAAGAAGTACATCTCCGTTGACGAAGGCGTCATCCTCAAGATCGAGGAGGTCCGCAGCCGCCTCGGCCGCGATGAAGTGCGCCTCAGCTACGAGGGTACGTCCGAGTTCCGCCGCTATGCCGAATACCTGGTCAAGCAGAAGATCGAGCTGCTGCTTCCGCACAAGGAAGAGTCGCCTCCCCGTTCCGCCACCTACATCAGCGCCGCCATCGACCCGCGCCGCACCCAGTCGCCGCTGGTCGAGCGCGATTTCAACCTTCTGCGCAAGAAGCTGTCCGCGGCGCTGAACCGTGACGCGGACATCGCCTTCATCAACGGCAAGGTGATGCTGAAAGAGAGCCTCAAGCCCATCGCCCCCGAGGTCTTCGATTCCATCCGCCAGTTCCTCAAGGGCCGCCAAGCCTCCGAAAGCACGGAGTTCTTCGTCGAGAACTTCTGCAAGGTCAAGCCCGCCGCCGCCGATTTCGCCGCCACCTGCTTCGCCCTCAACACCATCCTGACCAGCCAGTACAAGATCGACCTGCAGCAGACCAGCAGCGTCGGCTGGGGCAAGTGGCACCTGATCTCGGCCCTGTACCACATAAAGAAGAACTCCCTGGTCAGCGAGAGCAACTCCTTCCTGAACAAGGTCAGCTTCGCCGACCGCAAGAACCTGCCGCAGAAGCGCAAGAAATTCGAGGAGCAGATCTTCAGCGAGGGCGAGACGCGCTACTACCTGACGCAGAGGGAAATCGCCTCCGGGGCCTTGCGCCTGAAGCCCGGCCTGTACCGCTTCGGCGACGCCGTCGAGATCGAGGCCGTCGACACCGTGACCCACAAGCGGCATACGCTGTACTTCTACGAGAACGAGAACCTGATTCTGGGTCTGGACAAGGCCTACGAAAGTTACAAGGCCCTGCAGGGCACGACTCTCGTCTTCGAGCAGTCCGGCGCCGGGGAGTTCCAGTTCACGATCAAAACCACCAAGCGGGGGGCCATCACCGACCGCATCGACTACGACGCGGAGCACAAAATTTTCATCGCCAGCGGCGAAAAGATGGCCTCCACCGTGGCGCCCAACAAGTCGATCTTCCTGGAGACCGAGGTCTTCCACTCCCTCGCCGAGCGCATGGAGGAATTCCGCAAGACGGAGACCTTCAACAAGCTCTTCCACAAGGTCTTCCTGGAGTTCGGCAACCGTGAGAAGAACTACGAGATCCACATCCTCCGCCTCTACCATATCCTCGACCTCATCGCTCCCGTCGACCTCAAGCTGGTAGAGGAGGTCATACTGAGCAATCCCGAGTTCATTCCCTCGGAGAAGATGGCCGGCGTCTTTTACCTCGATTCGGACGCCGTGGTCGAGATCGAGGAAGAGGAGAAGCTGCGTAGGCAGGGCGTGATCGAGGACATGAAGCGCAAGCGCGAGGAGTCGCGCAGGCAACAGCAGGACGAGGAGCTCAAAGCCAAGGAGGAGATCCGCTTGCTGCGCGAGGAGCGGCGCCGCAAGCGCGAGGAAGAGATGTGGCAGAAGGAGAAGCTGCACCACGAGCGGGATACGCTGCGCCGCGGGGAAGCCGCCGCTCCACGGGAGGCGGTCCCGGGCGCCAGTCGCGGCCGCCGGGTCAAGGAGGCGCCGGCCGGTGCCGAAGCCCCCTTCAGCGACATCCCGGCCAAGCCGGAGGCGGTCAAGAAGCCGAAGAAGAAGATTGAGGCCGAAAAGCCGGCCAAGACGGTGAAAAAAGGCCAGAAAAAGATACTGGAAGAGAAGATCGAGATGGAAGAGATCAAGAAGCAGATCCTGCACGAGGACCTGATCGAAACGGCCGACGGCAAGGAAGAGGAGGTGAAGAAGGAGCCGGTCAAGGAGGTCAAGGTGGCCTACCAGGACGAGGGTGCCTTCGGCGGCCTCTTCGCCAGCCAGCTCGACCAGATCGTCAAGAAGGAGACCGGCGAGCCGGAGGAAAAGAAGGTCAAGAAGCCGGATAAGGGGAAAAAGAAGAGCGGCAAGCAATGAGGATCCTGCGCAACTCCTGGATGCGGGAGATCGACCGGGACGCCATCGAGCGCGGCGGGATCCCCTCGCTGGTACTGATGGAGAACGCCGCGCACGCCTGTGCCGCATGCTTCGCCGACGCCTTTCCCCGCAGCGAGTTTCCCACCTGCCTGGTGCTTGCCGGCAAGGGCAACAACGGCGGCGACGGCCTGGCCATCGCCCGCCTGCTGCGGGAACGCGGCTACGACGTGCGCGCGCTGCTCCTGTACCGGCCCGAAGAGCTCAGCCCCGACGCCAAGGCCAATTACGACCGCCTTCTGCAGGCGGGCCTCTCCCCGGAGCCGGTCACCTCGGCCGAGCAGTTGCGCGCCGTGCTTGCCTCCGGACGGCCGGGGGCCGCATTTCTGGTCGATGCCGTCTTCGGCACCGGTTTGGACAGGCCGCTCTCCTCGGGACGGATCGCCGCCATGCTGGAGGAGATCAACGCCTCGGGCATCCCGGTGGCCGCCGTCGACATCCCGTCGGGACTGGGGGAGGGATTCGCGCCTGGAGACGGCGTGCACCTGCGCGCCCGGCTCACCGCGGCCTTGCACGCCTTGAAGTGGGCCCACTTCAATCCCGACGGCAATCCCGACTGCGGGCGCCTGCGCGTGCTGGACATCGGCATTCCCCGCGACCTGGAGGACCGCGACGAGCACTACATTCAGTTGACCGAACCGGCCGACTTCCGGGCGCTGCTGGCCCGGCGCCGGCCTGTAGCCCATAAGGGCGACTTCGGGCACGCGCTGGTGGTTGCCGGCTCCGCGCTGAAGCCGGGAGCCTCCATTCTCGCCTCGTACGCCGCGCTCAGAAGCGGCGCCGGGCTGTGCACCGCCGCCGTGCCGCCGCGCAACCGCGACCTGGCCGTTCTGGCCCACCCCGAGGTCATGACCCTGCCCTTCCGCAAGCCGGAGGAAATCGCCGGGCGCCTGGACGAGTTCACCTGCGTGCTGGCCGGTCCGGGCATGGGGGCGACCCCGCACACCCGGGGCATGGTTTCCCTGCTCCTGCGGAAGACGGAGGCGCCGCTCATCCTCGACGCCGATGCCCTCAATGTTCTCAAGGGCCGGACCGCCATGCTGCGCCGCCCCGGTGGTCCGCTGGTGCTGACTCCCCACCCCGGGGAATTTTCCCGCCTGTGCGCGAAGGCCGCGGGCGACGTGCAGCGCGACCGCCTGGGACTGGCCAGGGAATTCGCCATGGAGCACGGAGTGTTCCTCGTCCTGAAGGGGCACCATACCTTGACCGTGACGCCGGAGGGACGGGTCTGGGTCAATCCAACCGGGAACGCCGGGATGGCCACGGCCGGAAGCGGCGACGTCCTTGGCGGCATGATCGCCGGATTCGTCGCCCAGTTCCACCGCGAGCAGCCGCTGGAACGCATCCTGGCCGCCGCCGTCTTCCTGCACGGCTATGCCGGGGACTTGGCCGTCCGCCGGGTCGGCGAGATGGCCCTGACCGCCGGCGACATCCTGGACTGCATCCCCGGCAGCTTCCTGGAGATCGATGGATACCACTCTCCTTTCCTCGGCTCCTGAGGAGACCCGGGCCCTGGGGGAGCGGCTGGGGCACTGCCTGCGCGGCGATGAGCTCGTGCTGGTCAGCGGCGACCTCGGGGCGGGCAAGACCGTTTTCATCAAGGGCCTGGCCGCCGCCCTGGGTATCCCCGCCGAGGAGGTCGTCAGCCCTTCCTACGTCCTGATGAATCTGTACCGTGGCCGGCACGACCTTTTCCATTTCGACCTCTACCGCCTGGGCACGATGCCCGAAATCCTGGAGAACCCGATCGACGAGTGGATCGGATCCGGCGTACTGGCCGTGGAATGGGCGCAGTACCTG
>JAFGST010000194.1 GCA_016934475.1 Candidatus Aminicenantota bacterium
CATGGCCCTGGGCGAGATGTTCGCCTCGCCGCGCATCTACGAGTACATCGGCGCCATCGCCCCCAAGGGGCAGGAGGGGCTTTACCTGGGCTACGCCAACCTGCCCGTGGCCCTGGGCTCGATCGTGGGCGCGCCCCTCGGCGGCCGCCTGTTCGAGACCTTCATCTCCGACCGGGTGGCGCTGGACCTGCCGGCCCAGCCCTCGGCCGTGTGGCTCATCGTGGCCGGCATGGGCGTGGTCTCCATTGCCGGCCTGGCGCTGTACGACAAGTTCCTGGTGCAGAAAAAGCAGAATTAGTACGGAACTCGACGTACGGCAGACGGCGTACGGCATGTGGCAACAGCCAAGAAACGAGCCATCGTAATTCGTGATTCGTAACTCGTAATTCGAAACAGCACAGGAGCGGCCCTTTTTATTCATAACGGGCAAGGCGCCCTGAGGGAACGTGCGGTCCGGCCGCGGGCACCCGTTTGGATGAAGGCGAACGATGACATCCAAAAAGGCAGCAGAGTCCCTGACCTGTCAGAATTGGGGTGACTCTGCTGCCGAAGTGAGCCCGAATCCTGTAACGGGTGAGGCCGGATCCGCGAGTGACCGAAGAGCGCCTTGGCCGTTATCAGGCCGGGACTCCTCCTGTTGGACTTGCCACTTGGGCCTCTCGCCACTATAATATATTTACAGCGAGGAAATGCATGAAAAGGAAGTCCTTTTTAAAAAAGGCGGTCGGCATGGCAGCGGCGGGGACGCTGCTGGGAGGAGGCAAGGTCATGGGTCAGGAGGCAAAGGGCCCGGATTGCGAAAAAAAACTGGCCGGGAAGAACAAGTTCATCCTGGGCTGGATCACGGCCTGGCTGGGCAACATGAAGAAGCAGATGCCCGAAACCGAAATCGCAAAGCTTATCGAGGAGAACGGCCGCGCCTGCGCCGCCAACCACGGCATGCTGGACTGGGTCAAGACCTTCCATGGCGACATCGAAAAGTTCATCGCAGCCATGCGCCCCCACCTGGGCGAGAACAACCTTCGCCGTGACGGCGACAAGGTCACCATGATTTACGACAAGTGCCTCTGCACCCTTGTCGGGGACGTTCCCGGCACCCTGCCTCCCGAGTACTGCCTCTGCACGGTCGGCTGGACCAAGGCCATATACGGCGCCGTCGCCGGCAAAGAGGTAAAAGTTGACCTGAAGAGCTCGATCAAGCGTGGCGATCCCCGGTGTCTGGTCGAGGTCGACCTCAGCTGAGAAATTTTCTCGTTGTCATTTTATCGTTCGAACGGGCCATTGACGGCAAATCGTTCGCCCTGCACGGCGAAGGTAAAAATCACAAAGAATAATGGGCGCGCCCATGCGCCATGCGGGCGGCTTGATTGCTTGCCGCCGATGGGCTATCGTATTCGTTGTGGATGTAGGAGGCCGGGAGATGAGAAAATTGCCCGCAAGCAAGATCTTTTTACTGATGGTCATGATCCTGGGCCAAGCCGCCGCGCTGGCGGGCGGGGCGCGGAAGAGCCCCAGCAAGGGCGAAGTCCAGCTCAATATCGACGTGATCCTCACGCCGCTCGCCGGCCAGGAAGAATCCGCCGAAAGGAAGCCCCGCCGCGTCGCGGACGTGCGGATCGAACAGGACCCGGACCGCCTTTCGCTGCCAAAGAGGAGCCGCATCCGGATCGTTCTGAAGGAAAACGGGGTGGAGCTGAAAAGCAGGGAGGAACTGTTGAAATATAAGGTGGAGCTGAACGGCGAGGAGATCAAGCCCGAGTCGCTGACGCCGCTGATCCGCCGGGACGTCATGAAGGTCGCGGCGGCGATCGATCTGGGCGTTGACAACACCTATCGTGCCGTCCTGGGAGAACCGGGCCAAAAGTACACCTTGACGATCAAGAGGTACGCCTCGTTCGAGGCGCGGTCGACCGAGGGGGCGCAGGGGATCACGGTCTGCCGCAGGGAATACCTGGTCCAATTCAAGTATTATCTCGGATTAAACGCCGGACTGTTCTTCCCGACGGAGAAATCGGGATATTCCTACGGGCTCGCCATCAAGGATCCCTCCGTGCCGGCCGACCAGGCCAGGCCCACGCTGACCGAGGAAGTCAGCTACCAGGTGAAAGTGATCGTCTTCACCTCGCTGTTCCCCTTCGGATTCAATCCGGCCAGAAAAGCCCTGGACGAACACAGACTGCACCTCAACGTCGGGACCGAGATCTCGAAGTCCATCCTGGAGCGTATTTACCTGGGAGTCGGCTACGACCTCACCTACATGTCGGTCAACCTGTTCTGGAGCAGCGGCAAGCGGGACGCGCTGCTGGAAGCATATATCCCCTATATCAATAGGGAAATTCCCAACGCGGCCATCGGTTCCGTGCCGCTGCGCAAGGTCCATCAAGCCGTGGTCGGCATCTCGCTGTCGCTGCCTTTCAACTTCGCCGCCAGCCTCATCGGCAATCTCCTGGGCTTGTGAATCCTCGCACACTGCGGATTGTTCTCTTCAATGGAGGGGTATGCTAGCATGAATCGAACCATGGGGGTCAGGGGATGAAAAGCATCTTCTATGTTCTCGTCGTCGCGGCCGGATGCGGCGCGATCTGGGGAACGGTCGCCGGCATCCTGATCGCGGGCTTCCTGGAAAAGAGGGGGATCAAAACACCCTTCCTGTTGCTCCGCCTCTACTTCTTCCGCAACGTCAGCCGCTACAAGAAGATCACCACGGAGGAGAGCGGCCGCCCGGGCGATCTCTATTATCATTGCGTTTACGCGTTCAACGCCGCACTGGTCATGGCCTTGGCGGCGCTGACAATCCGTTTTCTTACCCGCTAGAGGCTACTTGCCTTCCCACCCCCGGATGGCTACAATGGCTTTCTCCCCAATCGCTGAACCAGGAGCGTTACATGAAGATCGGCGTCTGCGGCATCGCCTGCGAGAAGTGCCCGCGCATGGTCAAGGAAACGTGCCCAAATTTCCCCGCCGGCTGCATGCCCAGGGAGAACCGGTTCTGCCAGATCGCCACCTGCGCCTTCGAAAAGGGGGTCCGCCTGTGATTCGAAGGCGTGGATTTTCCCTGCGAGACCATGAAGGCCGGGACCATCGCCCATGGCTACTGTCAGTACATCTCGTGAAAAAGCTGACCCGCCCTGCATTCATCGTATCCCGGACCGGCAATGAGAACGTCAAAGTGTCCTAGTTGGAAAACATTAATCCGGTTCATCGCGGTCGGGGCAATAGCGCTTGTCTGGTTTTTATTGAATCCAAGGCATCCTGACCGGGTGGATATTCATTCCAAGATTCTCGGGGAAAATCGCCGCCTTTTGGTCCGTCTGCCGTCCGCTTACTCCGCGTCGGCGGTGGCGGAGCCAAGGATTTCATGGAATTCATTGAAACGGAGGTCCTGCCCTTCATGGAAAAGCGCTGGCGAATCGGCTCGACCCGGATCCTCTACGGCGAATCCTACGGCGGCCTTTTTGTCCTCGATGCCCTGGCCCGCGGCCGGCAGGCTTTCACCGACTACATTGCCGTCAGCCCGGCGGTGGGCGTCTGGCCGCAGGGATTGGCTTCCTCCTTTCGCCGCCGTGTCAGTCGCTTTTCCACTGTCCGGAGCCTCTATATCGTCTATGGCGAAAAAGATGCCCCCCTGGTAGTCGGGTATACGATTCCCCTTTTGCGCGAGATCGGCCGGCCATCGCTGCTGCTGTTGAAGGCGTCGGAGGAAGAAGGGCGCATCCGCATCGCCGTGGGCGGCCGCAGCATCACTGTGGCCCGCGGCGAATTCATATGATTCGCGGTCGAGGCGGCCGGTTTCACGTCCCACGCGTCGCGTTGGGCAAGAGCGCTTGAATCCCCATCGCCTCCCCGTCTTGCAAAACCTCCGCCCCCCTGATAGATTGGATGAATCCTGAGCCATCGGGAGGAGCGACCATGAACGGCGACGAACTTTCGGTCATCCGCAGCCACTTGGCCAACGAGCGGACTTTCCTGGCCTATGTCCGCACTTCGCTGGCCTTCCTGGCCGCCGGGGCCGGGATGATCCATTTCTTCGATTCTAGGCTCGTGCAAAAGGCGGGCTGGCTCATTCTTGCCGCCGGATCCGTTATCGCCATCACCGGCTTCGTCCGCTTTGTCACCGTGAGACGGCGTATCCTCAAGTCGCGCCCCCGAGAACCCGAGAAAACCCAGGCCCGCCCCCCCCATTCCTGAATGAAACGTTTCCGGGCAAGGACCTCAGAGTGAGGGGGGTGGCCACTGCGCTTGCGGCGCTCCAGACCCGGGTGGTACAATAGGGGAATCCGGAGCGAAAAATCTTGCGCGTGCAGCAAATGGGTTTTCTTTTGTTGGCCGTGCTGGCGCCCTTTCCGGCCCGGGCTGCGGAACTCTCTCCCGGCCGGGTGCTGGAGCGTGTCCCCTGCCGGACCCCGGGCCACAGTTACGCCCTCTACCTGCCGTCGAAGTATCCCGGGCAAAAACGCTGGCCGGTCATCGTCTGCTTCGATCCCGGCGGCAACGGCGCCGTGCCGGTGCGCCTTTTTCGCGACGCGGCCGAGGAGCGCGGCTGGATCGTGGTCGGCTCGAACAACTCGCGCAACGGGCCCTTTGAGCCCAACATCAAGGCCGCACAGATCATCTGGGACGAGCTCGGCGGCATGGCCGTCGACGAAAGGCGGGTCTATACGGCCGGCTTCTCCGGCGGGGCGCAAATGGCCCTGCTGCCGGCGGCCTCGCCCGATTGCCGCCTGGCCGGGGTGCTGGCCTGCAGCAACAAGCTGCCGGATGGGATTTCCCCGGCCCAGCTTCACCGCGGGACAGTCTACTTCACCGTCGTGGGCATCCACGACTTTAACTACTGGCCGGTGATGGACCTGAGTGATCAGCTGCGCGCGTACGGTCTGATCTCGGAGCACGCGACCTTCGCCGGCCCGCACGCATGGCCGCCGGCCGACCTGTTGCGGCAGGCGCTGGAATGGTTCGACGTGCAGGCCTCGCGCAACCTCGCGCGCCCGCGCGACGAGGAGCTCGCAAAGCGGGTACGGGAACGGTCGCAAGCCGGAATCCGGCAACTCGAGAAGGAAGGGCTTCTGGCCGACGCTCTGGAGGCCTGGGAGCGGCTGTCGCTCGCCTGGCGGGGAATGGGCGAAGTCCCCGAGGCCGAGGCCCGCATCCGGGCATTGCGGGATTCGCCTCCGCTGCGCAAGGCCCAGAACGCGCGCGCCGCCCGACGGCGGCGCGAAATGGAGGGGCTGGACCGGCTGGTGCGGCAATGGGCCCGGCTATGGCGGGCCGAGGACAACGCTCTGCCCCAATCACAGCGCATCGCCGCCCTGGGCATCCGCAGCCTGCGGCGCAGCGCCGCCAAGAAAAAAGGCACCGCCGAGGGCGACAGCGCCCAGCGCCTGCTGGGACATCTGCTGGCCCAGGCCCAGGGCCGGGGATACGACGCGCTGGGAGCCGGGCGCTGGGACGACGCCGTTTTTTGCTTTGCGGTCGCCGCCGAAATCCTTCCCGGGCATCCCCTAGCCTTGTACAACCTCGCCTGCGCCAACTGCCGAGCCGGTGAACGCCACAAGGCGCTGCAATACCTGCAGCAGGCCGTCGACGCCGGCTTTCGCGACCTCGATCTGCTCTCCTCCGACGAGGACCTGAAAACGCTGCGCGGCGATCCGGCCTTCGTCCGCCTGGTGGAACGGCTGCGCGCCGGCGCCGAATGAAGCCCATGCCGCAGCGAAGGGCCCCGACTCTTTCTATTTGCTGGCCGGGCGCAACGTGCTATCATGGCCATCATTCATCGGCGATCGGGGTGAAGCAATGAAGGTCATTGTTCACAGTTCCATCAGCTTGGACGGCTCGCTGCTCGGTTTCGCCGTCGACATGGCCGCCCACTACAAGATCGCGGCGGGCTTCAAGGCCGGCATCCATCTGGTCGGGTCGACCACCGCGGCCGAGGGGCTGAGGATGCTCCACCGCAAACTGCCCCGGGAGCAGGAAAAGGACCTGGTCAAGCCGAAAGCGAACGCGAAGCTTCCCCTGTGGGTCATCCCCGACACTTCCGGCAAACTGAAGGGCAAGCTCCACATGCTGAGGCGCAGCCGCCTGTGCCGCGACATCGTCATCCTGACGACGAACGTCACGCCCAAGGGATACCTGCGCTACCTGACCGAGCGCAACTATGACTGGCACTACATGGGAACGAGGCCGCTCGACTACGCTAACGTCCTGGAGCTCCTGGCGCAGGAATACGGCGCGCGCAGGATCCTGACCGATGCCGGCAGTACGCTGAACGGCATCCTGCTCAACCGCGGGCTGGTCGACGAACTCAGCCTGCTGGTCCACCCGATGGTTGTCGGCGATCCGCGCGCTCCCCTGCTGGGCGACGTCCAGCCCGGGATCAAGCTGAAGCTGTCCAAGAGCAGGTCCGTCGCCGGCAAGTTGTGGCTGCTCTACCACGTCCTCAAGCCGGGCGGCAGGAAATGAGCGCCGGCAGAAGGTCGCCTTCCCCGCGCCGGCGGGCGGTGGTCAAAGACAAGATGCAGCGGGGATACGTCTATTACCTCAGCGTGCCGGTGGAGAACAACTTCCACAGCCGGAAATCGTGAGCGGCGACAAGCGGTCCCGCCTCTGGGCGCCGCGCTTGGCGCTGCTGACCGGCATTGCCGCCGTTTCCATGGGCTCGATCTTCGTGCGCTTCGCCCAGGCCGAAGCGTCATCCCTGGCCATCGCCGCCTGGCGCCTCTCGCTGGCCACGCTGTTCCTGCTGCCCGTGTCGTGGCTGCGCCATCGCAGTCAGTGGCGAAGTGTCCGGGGAAGGGACTGGGCCTGGATCGCCGCCGCGGGCGCGTGCCTGGCCGTTCATTTCGCCACCTGGATCACCTCCCTGGAGTACACCTCCGTCGCCTCATCGGTGGCGCTGGTCTCCACATCTCCGCTCTGGGTCGCGCTCCTGGCCTGGATTTTCTGGCGAGAATCCCTGACGAGATCCCTGTTGGCCGGCCTGGCGCTGGCCCTGGGCGGAAGCCTCATGATCAGCTTCGCCGAAACCCGCGCGGCCATCTCGTCCAAGCCCCTGCTGGGAAATGCCCTGGCCATGGCCGGCGCCCTGGCCGTCAGCGGCTACTGGCTGATCGGCCGCCACCTGCGGCGGCGTATGCCCCTGATTCCCTACATAACGATGGTCTACGGCTCCGCCGCCATGCTCCTGCTGGCCGTTGCCGTTTTGCTGCGCCAGCCTCTGGCCGGATTCAGGCCCTCGATTTACGTCTGGCTGCTGCTGTTGGCCCTGCTCCCCCAGCTTCTGGGGCATTCTTCGTTCAATTGGGCCCTGGGGCACCTGCCCGCCTCCTACGTGGCCATCGCCACCCTGGGAGAGCCGGTCGGCGCCGCCCTCCTAGCCTCGCTTTTTCTGGGCGAGTTCCCCTCCCCGCTGAAGATCGCCGCCGCTTTTCTGATCCTGACCGGGATCACCCTCGCGCTCCACCAGCGCAAAGGAAGCAGACCGTCCGGCTGAGGCCGCGGCTCCGCTTCTCCCCGTCTGGACTTCAGGCCGGCAATCGGCTACAATGGCCGGCGAGGAGGAGGCATGAAAATCCTGGTCGCCTATTATTCCGAGACCGGCAACACGCGCAAGGTCGCCGAGGCCATCTTCGCCGCCGTTCACCGAAAGAACAAAAAGCTGCTGGCCATCGACCAGGTCGACGACATCGCCTCCTACGACCTGGTCTTCTGCGGTTTCCCGGTCCACCATCACGGCGTCCCCCACCATGTGGCGCGCTTCCTGCAGTCCATTCCCCAGGGGAAGAAGCTGGTCCTCTTCGCCACCCACGGCTCACTGCGCGGCGGCGAAAAGGCGCTGAGCGCGTTCTATGCCGCCATCAGTATGCTGCCGGGACGGAGCGTCATCGGTACCTTCGGCTGCCGCGGCCAGGTCAGCTTCCAGCTGCTCGACACGTGGATGGAGACAGCGCAGCACCGGTCTTGGGCCAAGGAAGCGCAGAGCGCCAACGGCCACCCCGACTCCTCCGACCTGGAGGACGCCCACGCCTTCACCGAGACCATGCTGTACGCCGCCGAGCAGTTCCATGGCCTGGACAGGCCATCCTGAAACGGATCTCCCCGCGAGCGCGCCGCCTGGCGGGCCGCCTCCTCCCCGCCATGGCGGCGCCGGGCGGACGGACTTCCTCCCCCGGATGCGCCGGTCGGCACTGGCGCTGGTCGCGGCCAACCTGGTCCCGCTTTACGGAGTGCTGGCCCTGGGCTGGACCGTGGGACCGATCCTTTTGTTCTACTGGTCGGAAAACCTGGTGGTCGGCTTCTTCAACGTGCTGAAAATGGCCCGCGCCCAGGGATCGGTGGCCAACTCGCGCACCACGCTCAACGGCAGGCCCGTGACCATGGACTCCCGCGGATGCCTGATCTTTTTTTTCATCGTCCATTACGGAATATTCACCCTGGCGCACGGGGTCTTTGTGATCGCCCTGTTCCAGCCGCGGGGAGAAAATCTGCTCTGGGAGATCATCCCGGCACTGCTGTTCCTCTTCGCCAGCCATGGGTATTCCTTCTTCCGCCACTTCATTCACGGGGGCGAATACCGGACGGTCCCGTTCACCCGCCTGTTCTGGCAGCCCTATCGCCGGGTGATCATCATGCACCTTACCATCATTCTGGGTGGCTTCCTGGTCCAGGCGCTGGATTCTCCCCTGGGAGTTCTACTGGTCCTGGTCGCCCTCAAGATCCTGATCGATCTCATGGCGCACGGGTGGGAACACCGGGGCGATGCCCGGAAGAGTGCACCGGGGGAAGCGGCCGCCGGCGGTCGTCCATGAGCCCGTCCAGGCGAAAGTACCGCTTCACGCTCGACTTTAAGGTCCGCGACTACGAGTGCGACCGGCAGGGGATCGTGAACAACGCCGTGTACCAGAATTACCTCGAGCACTGCCGCCACGAGTTCCTGCTATCGGTCGGCATCGATTTCAACCGCCTGAGCCGCGAGCACATATTCCTGGTCGTCGTCCGGGCCGAGCTCAATTACAAGGCACCCCTTCACGGCGGAGAGCGCTTCTGGATCGGCTTGGAAATGGAGCGCCTGTCCCCGCTCCGCTTCGCGTTCCTGCAGGACATCTATCGCAGCCCCGACCAGCGGCTGATCCTTTCGGCGCGGACCATCGGTACGGCGCTGAACCGCAACGGGCGCCCCTGCCTCCCGCTCGAGCTGGACGTGCTGCTCGGGCCCGACGGCGGGCCGGCCGCGGACGCTCGGGGAACAGTTCGTGGGAAACCCGGGAATGCCCCAAGGTCCGCGCCGGGAGACAATCCGGGCTCTTGACAAAAACGGCCGCTTCGATTATCCTTAGGACCAAGAGCGGGAATAGCTCAGCGGTAGAGCGCCACCTTGCCAAGGTGGATGTCGCGGGTTCAAATCCCGTTTCCCGCTCCATTGGCGG
>JAFGST010000195.1 GCA_016934475.1 Candidatus Aminicenantota bacterium
AGATTCAAGCGCCGGCGGCTGCGCCAGAGACGGAAGGGAGCGAACGCGGAGAGCAGCTGCAGGTCGCCGGCCCAGCGCGTCTTCCTGAACAGTAGGTCCTCGATACGCTCCTGGAATTTCTCCGGGAAGGAATGATGGTTTTCGGCCAGCCACTGGTATAGGCGGCCGGCGGCGCCGGCCAGCGCTTCGAAGAGAGGTTCCGCCGGGGGGGCGGCGCTTTCCATGGCGACCTCGAACACGAGGCCTCGGAACGCGGGCCGGGTGACGACCTGCCAGGGAATGCCCTGGTCCAGAAGCCAAACGCGGCATATGTCGCCCTGGAGCGGCACCGCGACCAGGGCCGGAGGGTGCTCGGGCCCGAGATCGACGCCCAGGCGGCCCAAGGAGCGTTTCAACGGGGGGTGTTTCTCGATGGGGCGGCCGTTGAGGACGATCTCGGCGCCCACGGCGGCGCAGAGTTCCCGGATCAACCTTTTCTCCAGCGCGACCTCGCCGCCTCGGCGAGTGATCTCGACGCGCGTGCCGATTTCCCGCGGGCTGCGCTCGCCGAGACGCACCCGGCTCCCGGAGACGAGCATCACCTGGAGGGGGGCGGACCCGCCATTCGCGATGCGGATCGCGCTGGCGCCGGGAACGAACGCCGCCAGGAGGCCGATTCCGGGCCGGGCGGAACCCTGCAGGACCGCGATGGCCTTTTCCCTTTCCACGACGTCGCAGCCTGAATCGAAGGCGCGGGCGAGCGCCTGCCACTGCGCGGCGGCGATGCCCGAGCCGTCGTCCAGCACGGTCAGGCGGCGACGGCGGATCTCGACATGAACCGACCGCGCCTCCCTTTTCAGAGCCGAGCGCACCAATTCCACCGGGAGCTGGGCCGACGT
Organism: Candidatus Aminicenantota bacterium; assembly: GCA_016934475.1. Lineage (GTDB taxonomy): Bacteria > Acidobacteriota > Aminicenantia > UBA2199 > UBA2199 > UBA2199. The sequence continues at coordinate 879 of JAFGST010000195.1, forward strand.
GGGGAACATGGCCTCGGCCAGCTTGCTCAGGTGAGCGTCGGCATCGACCGAAAACAGGTCGTTCATGGTCGTCGCGGCGGCGTTCTCGGCGCGGGCGGCTTCGGGCCTATCCATGAGCGTCGTGCAGAAGACGGCGCGCGGTCGTGCGCAGGAGCGACGCGACCGCGGTTTCGCCCAGAAGGCCTTCCCCATGGAGCCGGCGCAGGAAGCGGACGACGGCCAGGGAACGGTTGCTCGCGTACAGGGAGACGAGGCGCCGGTAGGCGGCTCCATCGGGACGGACGGCAATGAAACGCCTGGGAAAATGGAACGGCGGGCGCCGCAGCCGAACCGGCAGCGCGATGAACAGGAAATCGGAGCCGTTCAGGCCCGGGCAGAGCCGGCAGGGGGCAGCCCGGTGCCGGGAGAGGTGGCGGTTGGCGGCGGCGAGCAGGCTGTCCCCAGTGCGCGGCGGTTCGGGGCGCAGCCGACAGAGGCGGTCGCAATCGACGGCACCGGCCAGCAGGCCGCGCAGCGGCGCCAGTCCCGCCGAACTCAGGTCGAGGACGGCCATGCCGCTGTCGGCCATGGCCAGGGCCAGGGGATTGCGGTTGCCGGTCACGAAGAGCTGGTTGCGCCGCAGGAGGCGCCGGACGCGATCGATGGCCAGGAGGCGGCCGCCGACCAGGGGCAGGAGGCGGTGGCGCCAGACGGGGCTGTCCTCTCCCCAGGCCAGCGGCTGTAGCAGCGCATGCTGGATGACGCGCAACAGCGGCTCCCTCATCTCCTCGGCCCGGATGCGGGTCGCCGGGGCCTCCGTCTTCCGCCGCCGCCGCAGCATGATCAGCGGGATGGCCAGCGCGAGCAGCAGAAGGAGGAGAAGCGATACAGCTGCGTTTCCGCGTCCCCCCTTCCGGAATGGAGCTGCCGACGGCACGTTGGCGGCGGCCGGGACGGCAGGGGACGCGGAGCCCGCTTCCCTGGACGAAACGACATGGAGCGTGGCATCGCTGACCTGCCATTTGCGGTCGAAATATTCGCTCCAGGCATGGAGCAAGGGACGCGCCCGGCCCCGGTCGCCGACCCGGCCGATGGCCAGGCGGGCGGGAACATTCATCCGGCGCAGCAGCAGGACATGGAGGCCGTTGATCACGTCGCAGTCGCCGCGGCCGATGCGCAGGACGCCTGCAAGCCAGTCCCGGCCGGGCTCGCGTCGTTCGTATTGGGCGATCGTATGCGCCGACGTGTCGTAGACCAGGCGCTCGGCGACCAGGGAGAGCGAGCGCGCCACCCGCATGGCGACGGGGAGAGTGCGTACCGCAGACACCCTCGCCTCCAGCTCCGGGGACAGCGCGTACCCCGGAGGCAGGGTCGTATAGCGTGCGAACTCGCCGGCCGGCAATCCGTCCTGTTCCGCCACGGGGCAGCAGAGGTATTCGAGGAACCCTCCGCCGGCGGGGATGACGGCGACGGCCTCGCCCGTCTGCGTGCCGCGGACAGGCACGCGGAGGCCGTTTCCCAGGCGCAGCGATGCCGGAAGCAGGGTATGACCGGCGGGCAGCGGCAGGAAAATCTCGCCGCCGGCGCAGCGCAGGCGCAGGCGCATGGCCGATGCCGCGCAGGGCGTTGCGTCCGGCAATCGACGGGATCCACCCGCCGGAGCGCGGATGAAGCCGGCGTCCTTGCGAAATAGGTCGGCGACGAAAAGCCGGAAGAGTGCGGAGCCTTCGGGGCGGTAGGTGAGGGGCGGCGTCGCCAGCGACGGCGAAGCGCTGACCGTGGCGCCGCGGTAGGTGAGAGACAGGCTTCCCGGGGCGAAGGCCTCCGGCGCGAGTCGGCCCCGGGCGGGGAACCAGCGCTGCAGGAGCGCGATCTCCAGGAGCAGGAGGGCCAACAAGGCCAACCACGCCCAGCGCCGCCGCAGAAGTCTGCCGCAGGTGCGCAGGCCGTCGCCGAGGCGCTGGAGCCATGGCCGGGGAAACGCCTTGTCCAGGGACGATTCCAGGAGGCGGCGCAGCGCCGCCTCGGCCCGGCGTCGCAGGCGTTCGAGCGCCATGTTCTCCAAGGCCAGGTTGCGGGTGAAGGTCACGTCGAGGTGGTTGCCGTTGAGCAGGAAAACGGGTGCCAGGCCGCGGCCGATCTCGGCCTGGACGTCGTCGCCCCCTTGCAGGTGCGACATCTGGCGCAGGACCGCCCCCTGCCATACCGGCAATCCCCGGGCGAACAGGGTGACCCGGGGGATCTCCCCCAAGCCCACGGCGCCTTCCACCGGCCCGCGGCGGAACGACAGGCTGAGCGGGCCGGGAAGCGTCATCTTCTCGGTCAGACATCTGCCGGAGAACCAAACGGGAAGCGGCCGCCCCCGGCGGTCGTTGCGCCGGAGATAGCGGCAGTATCGGCGCAGGGCCTCTTCGACCTGCGAGGCGAATTCCGCGGGCGTGGAGAAAGAAACCGGTCGCGAAAGCGAGACCGTCGTCCCCGGCCGCCGCAGTCGTCCGACAACCGGGACCGCGTTGAGATCGGCATCGAGCTCGAGAGCCCAGGCGTCGGTCGCGCTGCGCGACTCGACGCGGATGACCCGCGGAGTGAATCCCAGGATCGTCCAGAAACCGATACCGTAGCGTCCGGCGGCCGCGCGGTCGCCGCCCTTGTCCGAGGCGTACAGGCGGAACAGGAAGCGACGGGCGTGGGCAAGGCTCAGGCCGCGCCCGTCGTCGCTGAAAACGATGGTCTCGGTCCCGGCCGCCGTCTCCGCGTCGACCCGGATGGTGCGTGCCCCGGCGTCGCGACTGTTCTGGGCCAGCTCCCTCAGAAAAAACCAGGGGTCTTCGCCGTAGGTGCGGGTGACGGCCTCGGCCAGGCCGCGGAACTCACTGCCGCGCATGAGGCGCGAGCCGGCGTTACCTCATCCGGCGCACGCGCACTTCGATGGCGGGTTCGTCCCGGAGCAGTTCGACCAGCCGCTGCGGATCGCTTTCGGAGAAGTGGTAGGGATACAGCACGCGCGGCCGGATGGTCCTTGCCGCCTTCGCGGTCATCTCCGGAGTCATGGTGTAGGGGACGTTCATCGGCAGGAACGCGACGTCGATGTCCTGCAGCTCGGCCATCTCCGGGATGTTTTCCGTGTCGCCGGCCAAGTAGACGCGCAGTCCCGGGAACGTCAGCACATAGCCGTTGCCCTGGCCGCGCGGATGGTAGGGCGTGCCGTCGGGACGGAGGTGGACCAGGTTGTAGGCCGGGACGGCCTCGATGGCCACGCCGGCGAACTCGGCACGGTCGCCGTTCTTCAGGGTCCTGGCCCCGGCCGGCAGGGGGCGGCACAGGTCGGTGAGGAAGAGCCGGGTGGATTCGTGGCGCAGCGCGGCGATGGCCTGCGGGTCGAAGTGATCGCCGTGCTGGTGGGTGACGATCACCAGGTCGGCCTTGGGCATAAGCGCGAAATCGGCCCGCCTGCCGTCGGGATCCACGTAGATGGCCTTGCCGGCGTACTGGAAGAGCAGGGAGGCGTGGCCGATGAAGGTGATGCGCAGGTCGCCGGAGGCGATCTTGAAAACGTCCGTTTCAAAGTCGTTCCCGGCCGCCAGCGTCAGGGCCGCGGCCAGGAAAATCATTCTTACTGCTTTCTTGGGCATGGCATCCTCGCAGAAATTCTAGGATTACTTTATTTTTTGCCGGAACTGGCTGAGGCGCTCCCGCTGCCTCTGGTTTTCGGAGGCGAAATCCTGGTAGATATGCCGCGCTTCCTGGTTGTCCTCCTTGATGATCTCGTAGAATTTCTTCTTGGTCACCGAGTCCTCGATACTCATGGCGTTGGCCACCGCCGCCGACAGGCTCGCCGGCTTGTCCAGGGCCTCCTGGATCTGGGCCTTGATGTAGTTCATGGAGGTGCGCACGGCCTCGATGTTGAAGCGGTCGCGGTTGTAGTCGATCTTGTTCTCCTTGATCCGCTCGATGGCTGAGCGGATCCACTCCACGTTCTTGCGGGCGTCGTCAGCCATGTCGATCCAGAACTTCTTGTGCTCGGGAAACGTCTCGCTGTACACCCAGTACAGTTCCATGACGGCCGACATGTATTCGGCGATGAGTTCGATCTTGCTGATCTGAAAGCTGGAAAGTTCCATAGTCCACCTCCGCTGCCGCATCGCCGGTCATTCTCCTCTTTTTCTAGCACAAGGGGAGGAAATTTGCAACCAACGGCGCTTTTGACTTTGGCGCCCGGATTTGCTATACCGGAGTCCTTATGCAGTGGAAAAGAGCGCGCGCGAAATGGCAGGCGCTCGCGGGCGTCGCCCTCGGCCTGCTGTTCATCTTCCTGGCCTTTCGCCGGGTCGACCTGCGCCAGATGCTGCGGGCGCTGGGCGGCGCCGACTACGTCCTCCTGCTCCCGGTGCTGGCGGTCGTCGTCCTGGGGCTCCTCCTGCGCAGCCTGCGCTGGAAATTCCTGCTGGCGCCCATCGGCGAAGCGAGCACGGCCTCCCTGTTCGCTTCCCTGAACATCGGCTACATGGCCAACACCGCCCTGCCGGCCCATTTGGGCGAAATCCTCCGCGCCTGGCATGCCGGGAGGAAGAACGGCATCTCCGCGGGCTCGGTCTTCGCCACCGTGGTCATCGAAAGGATGCTCGACGTCCTCTCCCTGCTGCTGCTGCTGGCGCTGGCCCTGCTGGTCTTTCCCTTCCCCTCCTGGGTACGCCACAGCGGCGCGCTGATGCTGTTTCTGGTCGTTGCCGCGGGTCTCCTGCTGGCCTGGATGAAGAAGAACAAGGACAGGGCGCTGGCGCTCTGCGGCCGCCTGCGGCGCATCCTCCCGCACTCGGCGTCCGCCTTCGTAGGCAAGATGCTCGAGCAGTTCCTGCGCGGGGTCGCGCCGCTGAAGCGCCGCAGCCACTACCCGGCCGTGGCCTTCCTCTCCATACTGATCTGGGCCAGCTACGCCCTGATCCTCCAGCTGCTGTTCCACGCCTTCGACTTCGTGCATGCCTACCGCCTGCCGTGGAGCGCCGCCTTGGTGGCGATGGTCATCACCACCATCAGCGTGGTCGTGCCGTCCTCGCCGGGCTACGTCGGCTCCTTCCATCTTCTCTGCCAGCTTTCCCTGGGACTGTTCGCCGTGCCCCGGGGGCCGGCCCTCTCCTACGCCTTCGTCCTGCACGCCGTATCCGTTTTCCCGCCCTTCTTCCTGGGGCTCTTCTTCCTGGCCCGCGACAGGATCAGCCTGCGCTCCCTGCGCAAGGCGGAAATCCATGCT
>JAFGST010000023.1 GCA_016934475.1 Candidatus Aminicenantota bacterium
TCAAGGCCGGGCGGCCGGAGAACATGAGGCTTTACGAGACCTACCTCCAGGGAATGTACTACATCAACAGCCGCTACGTCCTGACCTACCAGGAAGAGGATTTCATCAAGGCCATGAAGATGTTCGCCGAAGCAATGAGGATGGATCCAGACTATGCCAAGACGTACGTCGGGATGGCTTGGGCATACTGGCACAAGTACTCCATAACGGATCGTGAAGAAGACTTGGAGCGGTGCGTTCAATACGGGGAGAAAGGTTATCACCTCGGCCCCGAGCTCGCCGACGCAAAACTGGCCAAGGGATTCATCCACTTCCTCAAGGGCGAGTACGACGAAGCTTTCAGAAAGTACCGGATCGCCCTCGAGCAGAATCCCAACAGCCATGCCATCTGCATGGGGATCGGGTACTCCTGCGAAGTCGTCGGCTTGCACGAGAAGGCGATCCCCTTCCTGCAGAAGGCCGTCGAGCTCGCCCCCTTTTATATCTTTTCACGGACCATCTTGGCGTTATGCCATCAGGGCTTGGGTGAGTTCGAGAAAGCAGGGGCCTACTTGGGGGAAGCGCTGAATCTCAATCCCAGGAATCCGTTTTGTCTCGGCCGTCTGACGGAGTACTTGATCCGGGTCGGGAGGTACGATGAGGCGGAAGGACGCATTGCAGAACTTGAGCGAGTCGCCCCCCGCTATGTTGCCCTTCCGAAGTACAAGGCTCTGATCCATGCCGCACGGGGGGAGCGGGAGAAGGCCTTGCATCTGTACAAGCACCCGACCGTCTTTGCCGTTCTGGGGATGAACCATGAAGCGCTCCAGGCGTTGCGGAGCGAAATGGCCGAGGGCATTCCCGAGCCGTACCTCAATCTAATCCATAATCCTCTGTACAAGGGGCTCCGGGATGATCCTGGTTTCGAGCGCATCCTGGCCCAGGCGAAAGCCCTTCGTGAGGAGTTGTTGAGGAAATACGGCAACTCCTTTTGAGTCCGTTTGGCCGGATAGAGGATGATCTCCTCCTGTTGATTATGGCGAAAAACGATTTCCTGGATGCTGGGCATTGAATTTTTCCCCCGCGCCTGTTAATAAGGAAAGGCAGGACAATCTAAGGAAAAATGATGAGCAACCGTCTGGCGCGTTGTTTCTATTGTGTCCTCCCGTTGTTTGCCTTGTTTTTCCTGCAAGGAGAGGCGCAGCCCATGATCCCCGTCGATCCGAAGCTTCCGGAGGCCGTTGGCGCATGGAAGAAGGCGGGACCGCCGCAGGCGATCCATGCCGGCAACATCTTCGACTACATGGACGGCGCAGGGGAGCTTTACCTTGCGTATCGTTTCGATCATATGCTGGCCCATGAGTACCATGACGAGAACGGCAACGATATCGTGGCCGAACTGTACCGGATGAAGGAAAGCGACGACGCCTTCGGGCTGCTGTCGCTGGACTGGAGCGGCGAAGCGGTGGCCCTGCATCCCGGGGAGGATGCGCCGGAAGGCGCCGCAGCGGCGCCGCCGGCCCGGGCCCTGTACGGCGAGGGGCTGCTGCGCGTCTGGTCCGATCGCCTGTATGCCCGCGTCATGGCGGTGCGCGAGACGCCCGCGGTCCGGGAGGCCATTCTGGAGCTGGGGGCGCTCATCGTCGCCGGCAGCCGGCAGCCGCCGCCGAACCTGCTGCGTCTCGTTCCCCCCTCCCTGGAACCGCGCTGGACGCTGAAAAGGGAGAGAACGGCTTTTTTTCGCTCCCATTTGGTGCTGAACTCGCTGTATTACCTGAGTCATGAGAACATCCTCTCGCTCGACCTCTCGTGCGCGGCGGTGTTCACCACCTACGAAGGGGAGGGAAGGCGTTTTCACCTGCTGGTCATCCAGTATCCCGGGGCGGAGCATGCCGCCGGGGCCCTGGGCGGCTTCGTCGCGGGCTACCTCCCCGACCGCCGGGGGGGAGGGGAGGCCGGCAGGGGCTTTCACCAGGTGGAGGACGGCTGGCTTGGCTTCCGGTTGGCCGGGAGCCGCCTGGTCCTGGCCTTCGCCTGTCCCGACGGGGAATCGGCGCAGGAGATCGTCGATCAGGTCGATATCGGCAAGTAATCGCTGGAGGAGCCAATGAAGAAGAGAAGGATCGTCGTCACGCGCAGGGACTTCATCCGCGGCACTGCGGGCGCCGCTCTTGGCGCCGCGCTGCTGGGGCCGGCCTGGCTCAGGGCCGAGGCCGCGCAAGGCGGCCGCAGCATGGTCGTGATCGTCCGCGATCCCAAGGTCTTGGACGCGGAGATGAACGTGAACCACAAGGTCATGGACGCGATGCTGGAGCAGGTCCTGGTGCAGGTGACCGGGAAGGCCGACGCCAAGGCCGCCTGGCTCAGCCTGGTCAAGCCGACCGACGTCATCGGCCTGGTGCCCACTCCACTGATGAATCCCACCCACCCGGAGCTGATCGACTCGGTCAAAGCCTCGCTGGCGGCTGCCGGGATCCCGGTGGAGCGCATCGTACCCGCCCAGGGGCGCTCGGTCGATCTGGAGCCGATCACCGCGCTGGTCTGCATGCCCGGCCTCAAGGCCCATTGGCTTACCGGCATCGGCACGGTGATCAAGAACTACATCCTGTACTCGGGCGCCCCGCGCAACTACCATCACCAGGACAGCGTCAAGTTGGGCGAGATCTGGAACCTGCCGCAGGTCAAGGGCAAGACGCGGCTGGTGCTGGTTGACGCGCTGCGCCCCGTGTGCGACAAGGGGCCGCAGTTCGATCCGCGCTACCGCTGGGCCTATGGCGGCCTGATCGCCGGCCTCGATCCGGTGGCCGTCGACGCCGTCGGGCTGAAGATCATCGAGGCCAAGCGCCAGGAACTGCGCGGCGAGCCCTGGCCGCTGTCGCCTCCTCCCATCTGCGTCGAGGCCGCGGACAAGGTCTATAAGCTGGGCAACAGCGACGCGGCGAGGATCGACATCAAGGCTTTCGGCTGGAAGGAGAACCTGCTGGTCTGAGGCTGCGACCGGGGGCCTATTTCATCCCCAGCTTGCGGTTGGCGCGCAGGCTGGCCAGCATCTCGGCCAGCCGCCGTTGCCGCGTCTCCTCCTTCTTGGCGGAGTCCACCCAGCCGACGTACAGGCGGCGGTAGGAGGGGGCGAGGCTCTCAAAAAAAGCCCGGGCCTTTTCGTCGTCGCCCAGGGCCGCGGTGATGTATTCCGGAACGGGCCGGCATCCGGCCGCCTTGGCCGGGCTGGGCCTGGGTCCACGGCGGAGCAAATCCGCATCGATCTGCTCTGAGCCGGCGGGAGTCATGAGGCCGGCGGTGATCATTTTCTTCGCCCGGGCGATGTTCAGGTCCGACCATCGGCTTCCCCTTTTGCGCGGGGTGAATTTCTGGGCGTAGCGCTCCTCGTCCAGGCGGCGGATGGTGCTGTCGATCCAGCCGAAGCAGAGCGCCTCCTCGACGGCGTCGCCGTACTCCAGCCGGGCCTTTCCGGTATGCCTCTTGTAGAATTCCAGCCAGACTTCCTTCTCCCGCGTGCCGTTCTTTTTCAGCCACTGCCGCCAAACCTCGCGTTTCACGACATGGAGGGCGTTCATTTTTCAGCCGCCCCCCGCGCATCAGTGGCGGGATCGCCCTCCGTCCGGGCGGATTCTTCGCTGGAATCGCGGTAATAATTCATGACGAGCTTCACGACCCGGCCGCTACCGTCCCGGGCGAAGCGCAGTCGCCGAAAAAATTGGCCCTGCAGGGAGAATTCATCGGCGTGGATCCGGAACAGCCGGGTCTTCCGGCCGGGGTCGACGAAATAAACCAATTCACTGCCTTCCCGGGCGATGCGCCTTGGCCCGTAATTCCCCGCATATTCGTCCATTTCGCTGAGGGCGATCGGCTGTGGATCGGCCTGGGATCGAAGGATCTCGTGCAGCCACTCCGTCTTGGTCCTCCCCTTGCCCTCCTCCTGCAGGCGGCGCACGATCTCCCCGAAGGCGGCGGCCGAGGCGGCCAGGCCTCCTTTTTTCATCAGGGCGCTGTTCAACGCTTGCTGGGCGCGGAACGAGTAGGGGAAGGCCTCGGCGCTGAGCTTCAGGATCTCGAGGTTGTCGATGCCCCTGAGCTGGAGCTCCCTTGAAAGGTCGGTCATCTCCTCCAGGGAGTGGATCCGCTTGCGCCATTCCGGGAACCGTTCCCGGGCTTTTTCCATGCCGGACTGGGCGATGGCGTCGAGCATCTCCTTGGCCAGCGGCGACTTGTGGATGCGGGCCTGCTGCGGAATCCCCCGCTCGTCCAGGGAGAAGAAAACGTACATGTCGATGTCTTCGACGCGGAACAGCTCCGACGTGAGCGGCAGCAGCCGGAACAGGTAATTGGGCATGAAGCCCGCGAGGACGAGCCCGCCCCCCTCGCGCCGGATGGCAAAGGCAGCACCGCCGTCGGAATAGGCCTTGCAGTACTTGGCTTGCGCCCGGGAGCGAAGCTTCATGCCCTTGAAGGCTGCCGACTCCTCCAGGGGAATGAATTCGGGACGAGGCGCCGGCGTCCCGCCGCGGCAATTGAACAGGATGTCATCGACCACGAAGTCGACGTCGCTGATGCCCTCCGCCAGGTAGGTGTTGGATTGGAGCACCAGGACGGTCTTCATGGCGGGGGCGACGACAACGCGCTGGCCGTAGTGCCCCGCGGCGAAGTAGAGCCGTTGCCCGCGATAAGGATCGATCTCATACCACAGGTATCCATAGCGCAAAGGATCGTCGCTGGCGTTGTTCCGCTCGCCGGTTCCAGGAATGCCGGACGTGGATTCCCGCACCCATTTTTCGGGAACGACCTGCCTGCCGCGCCACTTCCCCTGCTGCAGGAAAAGTTGCCCGAAGCGCGCCAGGTCCCGCGCCGACATCATGAAGTTATAGGCGGGATGGATCGACGCGTCCTCGAAGTTGTAGCAGCCGTCGATCCGGGCGAAATCCTGCATGCCCAGCGGCTGGGCGATGCGCCGCTCGAAATCGGCGAAGATGTCATGGCCGGTGAGTTCGCAATATATCGTGCCCAGGGCGTTGAAGTCCCAGTTGTTGTAATAAAAAAACTCGCCCGGGGCGTGGCTGCCGCGCGCCGGCCTGATCTCTTTCATGTAGCTCGTCTCGGCCGCTGCCGGGAGATAGACGCCCGATCTCGCCTTAAGCAGGTCCAGGATCCTCGCCCGGCCTTCGCCTTCCGTCAGGGGCGTCTTGTCGGCGATCCCGATCTCGGCCAGACTCCTTCGCAGGTCGATCTCTTTTTCGCCCACCGCGATGCCGACAAGCGCGCTGAGGATCGATTTCCGCATCGAGTGGATCTTGAAGCGCCGCCGGCACTCGCCGTACGTGAAGACCACCCGGCCGTCGTGCACCAGGAAGACGGAGGCGGCGTTGGCATTTCGGCAGACCGCGGCCAGGCGCTCTCCGGACCAGCCGGCCTCCTCGGGGGTGCGGTAGCGCCGCCATCCCTCCGGCCGGCCTTCTGCGGCCAGCCGCCCAGGAACGGCGGCGAGCACGAGGAACAAGATCCAGGTCCGTTGCATCCGCTTCATTGGCTCCTCACGGGGAAAACGTATTGGAAGGACTCAAGCCGCGCATGTTCTTGCCATGGAGCCAGGCCGCTTACTCGATGCCTTCCGCCTCGGCTCTTCATCCAGACGCTGATCCTATTGGCGCAGGTAGAAGGGCGGGACCTGCACGGGATGGATCGCGATTTTTTCCCAGACCCTGCCCAGCACGTAGGGCTCGTGGTCCAGCCACTCCCGCTGCATCTCCTCGCGCGAGGCGAACTCGCAGACGATCATCGAGCCGATCAGGCCGCCCTTCCCGTTCAGGATGCCGCAGGCGTAGAGCCATTTGCCGTTTTCATGGAATTTTTCCGCCTGCTGCAGGTGCTCCGGCCGCACCGCCGCCCGGCGCTCCGGGGCCTGTTCATCGGTTCCGTCGTACGCGATCACGACAAAATGCATCAGCCACCTCCGGGGGACTCAAGTATTTTCTACGTCAGGAACGGTTTTCTTTCAAGTAGCGAACATAATCCGGCACGATTTTCTCTATTTCAATACTCCCGCTTTGATTTCTTCAATGATTCTTGCGTCCACCCAATAGATGTCCCGGTTCCCTTCCCTGGAGCTGGTGAAAAAGAGGAATCGCCCGTCATGGGGCACGTAGGGACGATTTTCCGACCGGGGCGAATTAAAGCGATCGTCCAGGTGCACGGGTTCACACCATCGACCCTCCCGATCCCTGAAGCTGATATACAGATCGTCCTGGCCCAATCCCCCGGGCCGGGTGGAACAGAAGACGAGATAGCTCTCGTCCGGGGCTATAAAGGGATCCCATTCATGATGCGCGGTATTCAGCTCCTGGAGGTTGATTGGCTCCGGGTATCCGCCGTGCTTGCATTCAGCCATGTACAGATCGAATTGGCCCTTTCCTCCGGGCCGGTTGCTGAAGAAGTAGAGGTTGCCGTTGGCCGCCCTGGAAGCGTTGCTCTCGTCGTATTCCGTGTTGATGGGCGCCGGCAGGGCGGACCTGGGTCCCCAGCCGTCTTCATTAAGCCTCACCTCCCAGATGTTGGACTCCAATCGCCCGGCCCGCTCCTGCTTCACTTGGTACAGCAGGGTATGGTCATCCGGTGCGATCACGAAGTCCCCGTTATGGATCAGCTCCTTCCAGAACGGAATCCGTTCCGGAGGGCTCCATGGGTCGCCTTTCCGGGTCGTGATATAGGTGTGACAGTCGCGATCGACAAACCGCTGGAAGAGAAATGCCGTGCCGCCCATGACGAAACCGGAGCTTCCCTCGGGCGCGTCGGTCGATACGATCCCCGGCGCGAAGATCTCCGGCGTCATCCCCGGCGGCATCTGGCCCAGGTAGGGGCCTTTCAGCACCGAGAAATCCTCACCTGCATTCAAAAGAAATCCAGTCAACAGCAGCAACGCCAGCACCGCCAATGTAGAAAGAATCCTCGACCTTCCTGGGTGAAGCATCATTGCCCTTGCGTGTCCGGATCTTTTTCTTGAAGCTTTTTCAGTATCTCATGGCCATGTTGGTTTTGGGGATTGATTTCCAGGGATCTCTTGTAGCTTTCGATGGCTTTTTCCTTTTCTCCATTTCTCATATAGCATTCGCCCAGGCTGTCATGGGCATTGGCCGATCCGGGATGCAGCTCCACGTTCATCCGGAATACCTGGAGGGCGCCTGCCAGATTTCCGGCCTGCATCAGCCTATATCCCAGGTCGTTGAACTCGTTTTCGTCGAAATAGACCGGGGGTTGGGGATGGGCCTGCAGCTCCCTGAACTTGTCGATTGCGGCCTCGACTCCCCTTGAACGAATCGCCTTTTCCACCTGATAGGCGGCGGAGGCCTTGACTTTTTTCTCCATGTTCGCGAGCCGGGAACGAAGCATGCCGCTGTCGTGCGGAACCAATTCCACGGCCTTTTTCATGTAATCCAGCGCGCTCTCCAGTCTTCCTCCCCGGGACAGGATGTTGGCCATGCGGAAATAACTGTTGGCCGCCATTGGATACCGTTCCATGGTCAATTCGAGAATCTTTTCAACGTCATTGATTTTTCCGAGTTCCATCAGGTGATCCCCCTGGACCGTCAGCACGTGCTCGGGCGGATCCACTTCAAA
>JAFGST010000196.1 GCA_016934475.1 Candidatus Aminicenantota bacterium
ACACCCCGTCTACGCGCTTCCGCTCGACCGCGATCCCGCTCGGATGCTCGGCCGCCACCAGGCCGCCCTTCTGCTGACCGCCGCCCAACGGGATTTTCTTCTCAACCACCTGGGACTGCCCCTCCTGGAGCCGGCCCCACCCAGGGGCGAACGGAAACTCGCGGAGGTCCTGCGCGAGAGGGTGCGCATGGCCGGGGAATGGATCGCCGTGCGTCTGCCGCCGCGGCGCCGGAGACTGCTGGCCGAGGAGCGGTTGAGCGAAGACGAGCGGCGGCTGTGCCGCGGCTTGGAAAGGGAATGGCCGCACTTCCTTCCTGCCGCCGCCCAGCCTTTGCCCCGGGTGGTCATGAGCCCGGGCCGCGGCCTGCTGGCGGCGCACTGGCACGAAGGTAGCGATGAAACGCTCCTAATCCTCCGGCGACGCCACCCCCTGGTCCGGGCCGCCGTGCGGGGCGTCGCGGCCGAACGCGGCAACGTCGAACTGGCCCTGGCGGCCCTGGCCCCGGGGCGTCTTTTGACAGGCCCGCGCCGTTGATCTACAATGGTCTCATGCTGGATTTCCCCCCGAGGTGATGCATGCTCGCATATCAGAAAATCGTCTGGATCGGCGTGGCGGTGACCGCGGTCGCCATCCTCGTTCTGGGATACATTCTGTTTCTCGCCCCCCGGGGCGCCCCGAAGACGCCTTCGCCCCCCGATATCCCCGCTCTGGCCGAGTCCGGGCCGGAGGCCGCGGCCGATGTTTCCCCAGCGGAGCCGGATGCCGCCGCTCTCAACCTGGAGCTGGACGACAGCGACGAGGCGGTCCGCGGGCTGGTCGGCTCCGGCGCACTGCCCCCGGCTCTGCGGGAGTGGCTGCGGCAAAAGGAGCTCGTGCGCACGGTCGTGGTTATGGTGGACAACATCGCCCGCGGTGAGAGCCCGGCGGCGCAGCTGGAGTTCATGTCCCCTTCCGGCGCCTTCGCCACCGAAGAAAAAGGCGCTGTGACCGTCATGGCCGCTCGGGGCTTCCGGCGCTACGACCCGCTGGTCGGAGCCTTTACCGCCGTTCCCGACACGGCCTGGATCCAATGGTACCGGGCGCTCCGTCCGACCCTGGAAAAGGCGTTCCGCGAGCTGGGCTATCCCGGGATCACCTTCGCCCAGCGGATGCAGCAGGCCATCGGGCACCTGCTGCAGGTCCCCGTGCTGCGCCAGGACGCGGCGTTGGAGAAGAAGGTCGTAAGCTACGCGTTCGCCGATCCGAACCTGGAGGCGCTCACTCCCGCCCAGAAGCACCTGCTGCGCATGGGACCCGACAACGTGTCCCGCGTCCAGAAAAAACTGCGCTCCCTGGCCGCGGCGCTCCAGGCCGCGGCGAAAAAATAGGCTATCGCGCCGGGATCGCCATCAAGGACGGGACCAATCCCGGTCGCCGGGATGGTAAGGAAAAAAGCCGGACCCTGATCCGAACCCTATTCGGCCACCTTGACGTTGGCGGCCTTGGGCCCCTTGTCTTCCTGAATGACCTCGAAGGTGACTTCCTGGCCCTCTTCCAGGGTCTTGAAGCCCTCCTGGGAGATGATGGCCGTGTGATGGACGAAGATGTCCTTGCCATCCTCCCCGTGGATGAAGCCGTAGCCTTTCTTGGCATCGAACCATTTGACCTTACCTTTTAACATCGTTGCTTGTTCCTCGCAAAATAAAGATAAGCCATGCTAGCACACTTCATTCCGAGTGTCAAACTGGGTCTCGGGTCCGACACGCCCTGCCCCTGCGCGGGCCAAGGTGATTGCCATTCGCTTGTCGGCATGGTATCTTGGGTTCGAGGCAACCATGGCGCACATGACCGTCCGTTCGGCGTACAAGGAACTGAACGACCGGCTCAACCTCTTTCCCCAGGGGGCGCCGCCCTCGGCGACGCTCTACCGCATCCTGCAGCTTCTTTTCACCGAGGTCGAGGCCGCGCTTGTCGCCCAGCTGCCCATCAAGCCCTTCCGCGCGAAAAAGGCGGCGCGCATCTGGAAAAAGCCGGAAGCCGAGGCGCAAAGGATCCTCGATGAGCTGGCCGACCGCGGCATCCTCGTCGATTCGCCTCACGAGGACGGGACGATGGTCTATTGCCTGCCTCCACCCATGGCCGGTTTCTTCGAGTTCTCCCTGATGCGCCTGCGCGGCGACATCGACCAGAAGCTGATTTCCGAGCTGTTTTACCAATACCTCAACGTGGAAGAAGAGTTCATCAAGCAGCTGTTCTGCCACGGCGAGACGCAGCTGGGCCGGGTCTTCGTCCACGAACCGGCGCTGGACGCGGAGACCTCGCTGCACGTCCTGGACTACGAACGCGCCTCCGAGGTGGTCCGCGGCGCACGCCACATCGCCGTGGGCATCTGCTACTGCCGCCACAAGATGGAGCACCTGGGCCGGGCCTGCAAGGCCGAGCGCGAGATCTGCCTGACGTTCCACTCCACCGCCGACGCCCTCGCCCGCCATGGAATCGCCCGGCGCATCGACGCCGTCGAGGGGCTGGACCTGCTGCAAAAGGCCCGCGGACAGCTCCTGGTCCAGTTCGGAGAAAACGTTCGCCAGTCGGTCAACTTCATATGCAACTGCTGCGGCTGCTGCTGCGAGGCCATGATCGCCGCCCGTCGCTTCGGCTTCCTGCACCCGGTGCACACCAGCAACTTCCTGCCGGTCGTGGACGGATCGGCCTGCACGGGCTGCGGCCGCTGCCTGGAGGCCTGCCCGGTGCAGGCGCTGGCGCTGGTCTCGGCCGTCGATCCCCTGCGCCCGCAACGAAGGATCGTCCGCCTGGACCCCGAACGGTGCCTGGGCTGCGGCGTTTGCGCCGCCGCCTGCCCGCAAAAGGCCATCTCCCTCGCCCGGAGACCGCAGCGGCTGATCACGCCGTTGAATTCCACTCACCGCACCGTGGTGATGGCCATCGAGAGGGGCAAGCTTCAGAATCTGCTGTTCGACGTGCAGGCCCACTGGAACCACCGCGCCCTGGCCGCCATTCTCGGCGTGATCCTCAAGCTGCCGCCGCTCAAGCAGGCCATGGCCAGCCGCCAGATGAAGTCGAGATACCTCGAGTTCCTGATCCGGAAGTTCGCGTTGTAAAAAGTGTCAGTGTCAGTGACAGCAAGCCATTTTCAAGAGTTCTCTTCGTTTTCCTGCTGACACCAACACTGTCACTGACACGGACACTTGGCAAGGTAAAAGGAAAAAGGTAAAAGTGGAAAGCCTTCCATGAGCAGTTCGTTCATGTTCATGGCCTTGGCTTGGCTAACACCAACACTATCACTAACACCAGGAGCTCATTGAGCTTCTTGCTGACACTGACACTGTCACTGTCACTGTCACTGACACTGGTACTGATACTGACGCTGCATTGTTTTCCATCCGCTCTTCTGGTATAGTAATCTGTCTTCAACAAGGAGTCTCCATGAAAAAAACACTCGTGATCGCATTGTCGTTCCTCCTGCTCGGAATCGCTTCCTGCCAGAAGGCCGGCGTCACCGCCGCCGCGGCGCTGAAGAAGGAGGATTTGGACAGCCAGAAAAAGAAGGTGAGCTATGCCATCGGCCTCGACATCGGCAGGAATTTCAAATCCCGATCCATGGACATCGACCTGGACGTCCTGTTCCAGGGCCTGAAGGACGCCCAGAAGGACGACGGGACCCTGCTCGGCCCCGAGGAGATCCAGCAGGTCATGACCCAGTTCCAGCAGGATATGATGAAGGCCGACCAGGAGAAGCGCCAGGCCCGGGGCCTGGACAACAAAACCAGGGAAGACGCCTTTCTGAGGGAGAACGCCGGCAAGCCCGGAGTCAAGGTCACTCCCAGCGGCCTGCAATACAAGGTGATCAGCGAGGGGACGGGCCCGCGCCCCCTGGAGAGCGACACCGTCAAGGTGCACTACCGCGGCACGCTGCTGGACGGCACCGAGTTCGACAGTTCCTATAAGCGCAACGATCCGGCGGTCTTCCCGCTCAAGGGCGTGATCAAGGGCTGGACCGAGGCGCTGCAGCTGATGAGAACCGGCTCCAAGTACCAGATTTTCCTCCCCAGCCGCCTGGCCTATGGGGAGAGCGGCGCCGGGGAGGTCATCGGCCCCAACGCCACGCTGGTCTTCGAGATCGAATTGCTCGGGATCGAAAAACCGGCCGGGACGCCGAATTCCGAAGCGAAGAAGTGAACCGGATCCAGCTCCTGATCTGCATCGCCGGCTGCCAGCTGGTGGGCTTTGTCGGCTCCTTCTTCACCCGCCCGGCCGTGCCTTTCTGGTATGCCGGGCTGCAGAAGCCATGGTTCACGCCGCCCAGCTGGCTGTTCGGTCCCATGTGGGTCACGCTGTACCTCCTAATGGGGATCGCCGCCTACCTGGTGTGGAACAGGGGGGCGGCCCAACCCGGGGTGCGCCCGGCTTTGGCCGCCTTTGCCGTCCAGCTGCTGCTCAACGCTGCCTGGTCTCCCCTCTTCTTCGGCCTGCGTTCACCGCTGGCCGGGGCGGTGGCCATCATCCTTCTCTGGCTGGCCATCCTGCTGACCATCTTCCTCTTCTGGAAGATATCGCTGCCGGCGGCCCTGCTGCTGATCCCTTATATCCTCTGGGTCACGCTCGCCTCGGCGTTGAACATTTCAATATACCTTTTGAACCGATGATCGCACGAGCGCACCACGATCAAAAGTGAGGAAAAAATGACTCAAGCCCTGAGAAAATCGTTGCGCGAATCGCCGAAAGCCCGCTGGGCAGCCATGTTCGCGGCCGGATTAGCCATGCTCTGCGGCTATTTCATGGCCGATGTCATGGCGCCCTTGAAACCCATGTTGGAACAGCAGCTGCATTGGACCAGCACCCAATATGGTTTTTTCACTAGCGCCTACGGCTGGCTGAACGTCTTTCTATTCATGCTCCTCTTGGGCGGCATCATATTGGACAAGATGGGGGTGCGTTTCACCGGGATCATGTCCACTGGCCTGATGGTCGGCGGAGCCCTGCTGAAGTATTTCGCCATCAGCCACGTATTTGATCCCAAGCCCTTGCTGCAAAGCGTGCCTTTGATCGGCGGCATGTCGCTGCAGGTCTATCTTGCCGGCCTCGGGTATGCCATATTCGGCGTTGGCGTCGAGGTAGCCGGAATCACTACCACAAAACTCATCGTCAAATGGTTCAAGGGCAAGGAAATGGCCCTGGCCATGGGCCTGCAACTGGCCATGGCCCGCTTGGGCACGGCCCTGGCACTGATGATCAGCGCCCCCATCGCCGTCCACTTCAAGTCCGTGTCAGCTCCGGTCTTACTGGCCGTGGTCCTGCTCATCATTGGCTTCATCAGTTACCTGGTCTACGGTGTCATGGACCGCAAGCTTGATGCGTCCGAGGCACGGGCGGAAGAAGACGCTGGCGAGGAGCCGTTCCGCCTTGCGGACATTAAATTGATACTGAAAAATAAAGGATTCTGGTACATCTCGATGCTGTGCCTGCTGTTTTACTCCGCGGTTTTTCCCTTCCTCAAATACGCCAACGATCTGATGATCCAGAAATATCATGTCAAGGAAGCACTGGCCGGAATCATCCCTGGGCTGCTGCCCTTCGGCAACATCTTCATGACACCCATCTTCGGGCGAATGATCGACCGCAAGGGCAAGGCGGCATCCATCATGTACCTGGGTTCGGCCATGCTGATCGGAGTTCATCTCCTGTTCGCCATTCCTCTTCTCAACCATTGGCTCATCGCGCTCCTGCTGATGCTTGTACTGGGCGTGGCTTTTTCCCTGGTCCCCTCGGCCATGTGGCCCTCGGTGCCAAAAATGATTCCCGAGAAGCAGCTGGGCTCAGCCTATGCGCTGATCTTCTACATCCAAAACTGGGGACTCATGGGCGTTCCGTACCTGATCGGCTGGATACTTGACCGTTATTGCGTTGTTTCCCGCTCCGTGGCCGCCGATGGTTCTCCCCTCGTCATCTATAATTACACGATCCCCATGCTGTCATTCATGGGCTTTGGCATCCTGGGCATTATCTTCGCCTACCTGCTGAAGAGCGAGGACAAGCGCAAGGGCTACGGGCTGGAGCTGCCCTCCGGTGCTACCTAAGGCAGAAGGAAAATCAATCTTTTCTTTTTTATCGGTTTTGCGGGTAGTTCGAAACGCGACCAAAAAATTCGCGGTGAAAAGAGATACGCTGGGAGCGTCTCAGCGCACTGGAGGTTTTCGCCCTTGGCCTTTTTTATGCCGCGCCTCTGGATCGAATTCATTATCCTCGGCCTCGAGGCCCTGGCGCCAGGCCCGTATCTTGATCATCACGTCGCCGAGCTTGTTCTTCACCTGGATCCGTTCGCCGTCGATGAGGATCAGGACAGTGGGCGGACCGGCATGGATCTCCTTGATCATGTCGACGTTGAGCATGAGCTCGAGCCCGTCATGGCGAAACAAGCGGATCATGGTACGGCGCCTCCCGTGCGCCGGCGAGGCCCATCATAGCATTTTTTCCCCTCGAGCACAAACGCCGGCGGGTTTGACTTCGGCGCTTGCCGCGCCTATAGTGGCGGAATGGAACCCGCGAGATGGCACGAACACTACGTGCTGCAGGCCGAATGGCTGTCGCCCTCGCGGCACTACCTCTACCGCAAGGTCGGGTTGGCCCGCCGGGGCCGGATCCTCGATTTGGGCTGCGGAACGGGAGTGATCGGCGGCGAGATGAAGCGCATCACCGGCCGCCCCCTGCTCGGCGTCGACCGCGACCCGGCGTTGCTGAACTGGGCCCGCTCGACGTATCCGGGCAACGAGTTCCTCATCGCCGACGAAAGGAGCCTGTGCAGCAAGGGGCTGAAGTTCGACCTGGTCGTCCTGTCGTTCGTCCTGATGTGGCAGCCCCGGCCGCTGCCTTTCCTGAAAAGGATCCGGCGCCTGCTGGCCGACGACGGCGTGCTCCTGCTGCTGGCCGAGCCCGATTATGGGGGTAGGATCGACCACCCCGCCGAACTCGACTTCCTGAAGGAGATCTTCGTCGGCCACATCGCCGAAGAGGGAGGCGATCCATTCATCGGCCGCCGTCTCCCCGGCCTGCTGCGCC
Organism: Candidatus Aminicenantota bacterium; assembly: GCA_016934475.1. Lineage (GTDB taxonomy): Bacteria > Acidobacteriota > Aminicenantia > UBA2199 > UBA2199 > UBA2199. The sequence continues at coordinate 7,055 of JAFGST010000196.1, forward strand.
AGTCCGGCTTCCAGGCCGAGGTCGGGCTGGCCAGCGGACTGAACCTGGGGGCGCGCCTTTGCGGCGAGGACTGGGAACGGGAATGGAGATTCTGGCGGGACCTAGCCGGATTCTCCGAGGCCACGCTACGGCGCATCCTGCGCCTGGAAAAGCGGGCCGCGTCCCGGAACGAGCGCCTGGTGCTCTTTCCGGTCTTCTACGGCGTCGCCGCGGCGCCTAGAAAGTCAGCTTGATCGAGACGGGCAGCCAGACCTTGACCTTGACGCCGTCCTTCATAGCCGGCGAATATTTCCAGCGGTTGAACGTCTCTTCCAGGAGCGACTTGATGTCGCTGGCCACGTTGCCGGCCAGGATCCGGGTCTTGCTCACGTCGCCTTTCTCGTCGATGAGGATAAGAGTGGGAACGGAGATCACCTTGCCGATGTACTTGCTTTTCATCGCCGTGGAGATCGCCGGCGGATTTCCGGATATCTTCGCCGGCTTGACCGCGACCTCGGTCAGCGGCACCAGGTCGCCGGTCTTGGTCTTGGCGGCCTCGACCCGCTTGCGCTCCACCTCTTCCAGTCTCTTTTTCTCCTCCTCCGCCTTCTGTTTCTCCAGCTCCTCCTGGGCTTTCCGGGCCTCCTCATCCTTTTGCAACCGCTCGCTCTCCTCCAGCTGGCGCTTCTCCTCCTCGGCCCGCATGCGCGCCTGCTCCTCTTCCTTCTTGCGCTTCTGCTCCTCCAGGCGCTGCTTCTCGAGCTCCAGGGCCTTCTTCTGCGCCTCGTCCGCCGTGGCCTTCAAGGTTTCCAGCTCCTTGATCTTGTCGGCCATGGCCTGGATCTGGGCGGCCTGTTCCTGCTGGGCCTTGATCCGCTGCTGCTCCAGGGCCCGCTCCTGGGCCGTGATCTCGGTGGCCTTCCTTCCCGAGCTGACGGCCAGGTAGATGCCGATGGCCCCGGCCAGCAGCACCACGCCCAGCACCGGCCAGATCCAGACGGGGGTCTTCTTGCGCTCGTCCAGCCCCTCCAGGATGCCGCTGACCAGGTCCTCCCTGGCTTGGGCGGTTGGAGCCTCCTTCTTGGGTTCCGGGACCACGTACTGCAGCTCCTGCTTCAGGACCTTATCCTCCTCCTCGATGCCCTCGCCGTAAACGGAATTCATGAAGTAGGCCAGGTTGAACGTGATGGAGGAGAGCTCCTCGATGTGGAAATAGGTGGCGATGAAGTCCTTGAATTCCTTGATAGTCAGGAAGCGCTTCAGGGGATCGGGATTGAGGGTCTTCTTGAAGAAGGTGATGACGTTGGTCAGGAAGCTCTTGTCGGTCGAGGGCATGTACTGCTTGAAGGTCAGGTTGGCGAATTTGGCGTCGAAATCCTCGCCGGCCGAGAACGAGAAATACTTGCCGGTCAGGATGCGGTAGATCAGGTAGCCCAGGTGGTAAATGTCGGACTGGGAGACGATCTTCTCGCGGCGGATGAACTCCGGGGTCAGCCACGAGCCGTAGCGCTTCTCGGCCTCGGAATGGAAGGCCTCGTTCTTTTCCAGGTATTGGAAGATGCCGTAGTTCTTCAGGAAGATCTTGCCGTCATAGTGGACCAGGATGTTGTCGGGAGTCAGGAAACCGTGGAAGGACCGCTCGCCGCTGACGATGATCGACGACCCGACCTCGATGATGTCGGCGATGGCGATGCTGATCGACATGGCCAGGTCGAAATTGATGGGCATGCCCCTCTTCTCGGCGTCGACCAAAATCTGCTCGAAATTCTTGCCCTTGAAATAGTCGAAGAGCAGCTGGCTGCCCTTGTCGGTGACATGGATCTTTTCCGGCGAATACAGGAAGGGGATGTTGGACTTCTTGATCCCCTCCAGGAGGATCTTGACCCGCTTCCACATGTCGGGATGGCCGGAGATGATCGGGTTGACCTCGCAGAGCAGCTTGTGCTCCTGGGGCTTGCGGTCCCGCAGCGTCGCCACGCGGTAATTGATCCCCATGGTGTCGGTGAAAAGGTCACGATAGATCACGTAATCGTTGATGACCTTGTATTCCTTCATTTGTCACCTCGCTGTTTTTAACTGAATGGCACTATAGTGAATAAAAAATGAAATTTCAATAGGGGACATTAAAAAATCCTCTTTTTCGCCTCCCCGGCCGGGTTTGAAAACCGCCCTCCCCTGTGCTAGAATGGCGCACAGCACGCGGCGGCGAATCCCGCCTGGGAGGTCCCATGGGAAAGAAGATCGGCCTGCTCGTTTTCCTGCTGGCGGTGCTCGTCTCTTGCGCCGGCACGTCGGCCGCCGAAAGGGCGCGGCGAATGGCCCGCGAATACGAGGAGCTGACCGCGCGCTTCGACGGGCTGCACGACCGCCTGAACGAACAGGCGGCGCGTTCCAGCGAGCCCGGCTCACGGGAAAGTTTCGTCCGCGAATACAACCGCCTCCAAGAAGAGAAGAAGCGCGAGCTGGAGCGGCTGCTGGTGAAAAACGATGGCCACGGCGGCAGCCCCGCCCTCGACCTGTTGCGCGGCAAGATCCTGATCGAGCTCGGGCGTTTCGAAGAGGCCGAGAGGATCATCGACGCCCTGAGCGGCGGCCGCCCGGCCATCGCCGCCGAGGCCAAGCTGCAGAAGGTCATCCTGCACATGATCCGCCGCCACTATCCCCAGGCGATCGCCCTGCTCCGGGAGATCGAGCCGCAGGTGGGCCAGGACGCCCAGTTCTACAACATCTGCCTGGCCCTGGCCTTCTCCCATCCCGATTCGGCGCTGCGCCGGGAATTCTCGCTCAAGGTGGTCGACGCCCCGAGCCTTCCCGCCCGCATCGCCTCGATGAAGGCCCGGGTCCACGCCAACCTTGCCAAGCTGGCCAAGGAGGAGCGCCGGGTCGCCGAGGCCATGGCCCACCTGGAGAAGGCCCTGGCCCTGGGAGGCGATCCCGCCCTGAAGGAGTCCTGGGAGAGCGAGCGCCGCCAGCTCTCCCTGCTGGACGCCCCCCCTCCGGCACTGCCGGCGGAGAACTGGCTCAATTCACCGCCTCTCGAAGTGGCCCGGCTCAAGGGCAGGGTCGTGGTCGTCGATTTCTGGGCTCCCTGGTGCAGCGGCTGCAGGCTCGTCATGCCCAAGCTGATGGAGCAGTACCGCAAGCATCGCGACCAGGGGCTGTTGGTCATCGGCTACACCCGCCTGTACGGACGCTACAGCGACGAGCGCGAGGACAAGGGGCCGGTCGCCGCCGCCGATGAGCTGAAGCTGATCAGGAAATACGTCGAACGGCAGGCGATCGACTACCCCATCGCCGTCGCCACCGAGGGACTCGGCTTCGACCGCTATGCCGTGACGGCGATTCCCACCATGGCCTTCATCGACCGCCGGGGAAACGTCTCCCAGCTCAAGACGGGCGCCGGCACGCTGAAGCAGATCGAGGACAGGATCGCGGCCTTGCTGGAGGAAAAATGATGGAAGCGGTCTCCATGGACGATCTGGATAGAAAACTGCAGGACTCGCCCTTCGTACTCCTGGATTTCTCCTCCCCGGGCTGCGCGCCCTGCGGCAAGATCGCCGAGGCGCTGCCCGCCCTGCTGGCCGAGCTGCGGTCCGCTCCCCCGGCGGCCTACGAGGTGGACATCACCCGCGAGCCGGCCATCGCCGCGAAGTTCTTCGTGCTGGGCGTCCCGACTCTGATCCTTTTCAAGGACGGCCGCGAGATCGCCCGCTTCAACTCGCTCCCCAAACGGGACACAATCGAGCGCCTACTGTCCTGAAAATGGGACAAGTTCACTCCCGGAAAAGCCCGATGAGTTGGCACGGGGAATGCTTTCATTCGGTTGGAGGTGCACCATGAAACGCATGGCAATCGGCTTGGCCGTCAGCGCATTGTGTTCGCTGGCCGCGTTCGCCCACAGCATGAACCTGAAATTCGGCCTGTTTGTCCCGAGCCTGCAGTCCGATCTCTGGGAAGTCAACCTGCAGAACCTGACCTTCGACAAGGCCGACATGATCAACACCTATTACGCAGGCGAATACGAGATGTTCCTCGGCCGCAATGCCTCGCTCAGCTTCGAGATCGGCAGCTACACCCGCAACGTCTACGCCCAGTACCGCGACTATACCTTCGAGAACGACGCCCCCATCTTCCAGAACATCTCCCTGCGGCTGACCCCCATCGAGGCCAACCTGAAGTTCTACCCCATGGGGCACCGCTACCGCGTCTTCCCCTTCGTCGGTGCCGGCGTGGAGCTGGTCGCCTGGACTTACCAGCAATGGGGCGACTTCATCAATTTCGAGAACGACAGCGTCAATGAGGGCTTCGCCGAGTCGCGCCGCCTGGCGGTCGGTCTCAACGCCCGCGCCGGCTTGGTCTTCCGCTTCCAATCGCGGCTGGCCTTCGCCCTGGAGGCGAAATACCAGCACGTGAAGGGTCGCCTTTCCGAATATTTCGAGGGATTCGCCCCCCTCGACCTGGGAGGTTTTTCGGCCAATGCCAGCATCAACTTCTACTTCAGGTGAAGGGCGCCCGCGGTTTGTCCCGGCGCCGCTGCTCGCGCTCCTCGTCCTGCTGGCCGGGTGCAGCTCCGCCGGCGGCAGGATCGCCGTCGATCCCCACTTCGAATCCTTCTTCGAGAAGGCCCGCCTGATCATGACCCGCGAGGAGGTCCAGATCTACAAGCACCTGCCCGACAACGCGGCCCGGGAGGAGTTCATCGAGGAGTTCTGGCGCCAGCGCGACCCCTTCCCGGAAACCCCCGAGAACGAGAACAAGATCGAGTTCGAGCGGCGCATCGCCTACGCCAACCGCTGGTTCAGGGAGAACCGCGCCGCGGGACGGGGCTGGGACACGCCGCGCGGCCGCATCCTCATCCAGCTCGGGGAGCCCGACAACCGCTACCTGAACGAGATGATCAACAATCCGTCGGTCAAGGGCTACGAGCGCTGGATTTATTACTATTACCAGCTGGAGCTGGTCTTCATCGACAGCCAGGGATTCGGCGAGTTCAAGCTGCAGACCTGGCCCGCCGAGCTGCTGAGCGCCATCGACCATGCCAAGTTCACACTGAACGCCGGCGGTCCCCAGACCTTGAAGAGCGCCCTCTCCTTCGACGCCGCCTACCGCAACGGCGCCATCATCGTCTCCATCCCCCTGAAGAAGGTGCGCTTCCGGGAGCAGGGGGACACCGTGAGCGCCGACTATCGCATCGCGGTCACCGTCTACCGCGACTACCGCAAGGTCGATTTCCAGGCCTTCACCCGGCAGCTCGAATTCCCCCGCGCTGCGCTTCCCGACAAGAAAGATCTCACCTTCTCGCTGCCCTACCCGCTGGAACGGAAGGGAAAGTACTATTTCGACGTGGTGCTGGAGGACGTCCTGACCGGCTCGCGGTCGCGCGCCTTCGCCGAGGCCAAAAAGTAGGGGCCCGCGCGGCCGATTTCCTCGACGGTCCGGTCACCCATCCCCCCCCGGCGACGAATTGACAGCCCCAGGGAATTATGTTAAATATAACCCAGACTGGCTTGGGCCGTTAGCTCAGCTGGCAGAGCACCGCCCTTTTAAGGCGGGTGCCGTTGGTTCGAATCCAACACGGCTCA
>JAFGST010000197.1 GCA_016934475.1 Candidatus Aminicenantota bacterium
ATCGACGAGGACACGGCCGCCGTCTGCCGCGCCGGGACGGTCGAAGTGCTGGGCATTTCGGCGGTCCTGGTCATCGACGTCGCCGCGGCCAAGGCCGCGGGCGAGCTGAGCTGGTCGTCGGCAGACGGCCTGCGGGCGAAGGGCGTACTGCTGCACTACCTGGAGGAAGGCGATCGCTACGATCTGGCCACCCGCGAGCCCCTTCCCCGCCCCGAGCGCCGGTCGGTCGCGACGGGCCAGGAGGCCAACGGGGACTACCCCATGGAGACCAACATCTTCGCCCCCGACGCCTTCCGCGGCATGATGGTCGAAGGCATGGCCGAGAACCGCAAGGGCGTGACGACGGGAATATCGTTCACAATCGATGAGCGGGGCCGCGGCACGGGCAGCCTGTGGACGCTGCGCCGGGCGGAGCGCTTCGCCGGCCTGTACGCCGCCATCCAGGATGCCGACACCCATTCGGTGATCCATGTCTCCCTCGAGGTCCAGCCCGTCTCCCTGCGGCTGAAGAAGATCCGTTGAGCCGATTCCCCCGCTAGCCCCCGGTTCCCTGCCGCCGGAGTTGCGGCCAACCCCGCACCTGGGGTAGAATTGGGTTTCACGTTCAGTCGCTGGACCCAATCGATGCAAAAAGGAGGGCGGCAATGAGCCTGTCGCAAGTAGTCGACCTGGTCAACAGCTACGTCTGGAGCACGCCGCTGGTGCTGCTCTGCCTGGGGACAGGCATCTACTTCTCCATCCGCACGCGCTTCTTGCAGGTGCGCTTGATCAAGGACATGGTGGGACAGCTGTTCCATGGCCGCGCCTCGCGCTCGGGAGTTTCCTCCTTCCAGGGCTTCGCCATGGCCCTGGGTGGCCGCGTCGGCACCGGCAACATCGCCGGCGTGGCCACGGCCATCGGCACCGGCGGCCCCGGCGCGCTGTTCTGGATGTGGATGATCGCCTTCCTGGGAGCCGGCTCGGCCTACATCGAAGCGGCGCTGGGGCAGGTTTGGAAGGAGAAGATCGGCGGCGTGTACCGCGGCGGCCCCTCGTACTATATCGACAAGGGGCTGGGCCAGAAATGGTACTCCACCATCTTCGCCCTGGTCACGGTCGTCTCCTGCGGCATCCTGCTGCCCGGGGTGCAGGCCAACAGCATTGCCTCGGCCACGCAGCAGGCTATCCCGGCGCTTACGCCGGCCATCTCCGGGGCCATCGTCGTCGTCCTGCTGGGACTGATCATTTTCGGCGGCGTGAAGCGCATCGGCCGCGCCGCCGAGCTGCTGGTTCCCTTCATGGCCGTCGGCTACATCCTGATGGCCCTGGTCATCGTGGCCATCGACTACAAGAAGATCCCGGCGGTTTTCTCGCTGATCGTCTCTTCGGCGCTGGGGCGCAACGCCGTGTTTGGGGGCATCGTCGGCTCGGCCGTCGCCTGGGGGGTCAAGCGGGGCATCTTTTCCAACGAGGCCGGCCAGGGGACGGGACCGCAGGCCGCCGCCGCCGCCGAGGTGGCCCATCCGGCGCAGCAGGGTTTGGTCCAGGCCTTCTCGGTCTACGTCGACACCCTGCTGGTCTGCACCGCCACCGGGTTCATGATCCTGATCACCGGCATGTACAACACCGCAGACGGAGCCGGCGGCTTCCTGGCCCGCAACCTCCCCGGCGTGGAGGCCGGACCCGCCTGGACGCAGAGTGCCATCGACACGATATTCAAGGGCTTCGGAAGCCAGTTCGTCGCCCTGGCTCTGTTTTTCTTCGCCTTCACCACTTTGATGGCCTACGCCTTCTACACCGAGTCCAACGTGGCCTACCTCTTCAAAAAGAAGAGCCGGATGATGATCACTCTCTCGCGCATCTTCATGCTGGCCATGACCTTCTACGGCGCCGTGCGCACCGCCAAGCTGGCCTGGGGACTGGGCGACATCGGCGTGGGTCTGATGGCCTGGCTGAACATCATCGCTATCCTGCTCCTCTCGCGGGTCGGCCTGGCCACCCTCAGGGACTATGAGGCCCAGCGCCGCTCCGGCCAGCCCCTCCGTTTCGATCCGGGGAAACTGGGCATAGGCAACGCCGTGCTGTGGTTGCAGATCGCGAAGCAGCGGGAGGAAACGGCCGCGGAAGAAGGGGAAACAGCCCCGTAACCGGTTCGAGGCCAGGAACCGCATGAGGCACAGGACAAAGCCCGCGGTCATCGCGATCGCCCTTCTTTGTGCAGGTGGGATCGTCGCGTTGCTTTGGATCGACCGGGAGGGCGGCGGCCGCTTCTCGCGGCTGGAGGCAAATGCCCTTCCCCGCGACGGCAAACACTTCACGGTCAGCGAGGAGCACCGGCGGCTGCTCTTCACCAAGGACGGCCGCGGGGAAATCCTGGAGGAAATCCCAACCATCGACGGCGGCTATTTTTTCTTGAGGGACAGGAGGCGGGTCCGCATCACGCCCACCCGGCGCGGCAAGCTGGGGCTCTACACGTACCTGTTCATGCGGGGCGAGCCGGCCAGTCAGGACATCGAGTTCAGGCTGGAGATTGAGCGCCGGGGGAAGGTCCTTGAGGTCCGCCGCATCCGGGCGCCCAAGACGTCCTACGCGCTGTTCGCCGACCTGGACCTGCGCCGGGGCGACCGCATCGTTATGAATTTCTCCGGCCGCGGCATCGTCTTCTTCAGCCGCCCGATCCTGTACGAAAAGCCCGCCGCCGGATCGGGCGGGACGAGGAACGTCATCCTGGTGGCCGCCGACACCTTTCGCGGCGACCAGCTGGGGGCAACGGTCCCCGGGGTGGGATCGCTGACGCCGGGCCTGGACCGCTTCTCCAGGGACGCCGTGCGACTGGACAACGCCTTGGCCCCGACGTCATGGACCCTGCCCTCCTTCATGAGCATGTTCACGGGGCTGAACGAGTACAACCACGGCGTGGGGATCAAGACGCCGCTGCCTCCGGGAGTGGCCAGCCTGGTCGAAGCCCTTTCGGCGCGATTCGTCACCTTCGGCTACCATGGCGGGATGGTCATGAACGGCAAGTGGGGATTCTCCCGCGGCTTCGACTTTTACAAGGAGCTGCCGCAGGCGACGCCGCTCTACCCCCGGGGCGGAGAATCGCTCTTCCGCAAGGCGGTCGAGACTCTGCGACAGGCGCGCTTCCCGGACTTCTTCCTGTTCCTGCACACCTACCAGCTGCACTCCCCCTACACCCCCCCGGGGGAATTCCTGAGGCGCCTGGATCCCGCTCCCCGCCACGCCAGGCTGGACGCCGTCAATTACAACCTGCCGGCCAAGACCTACCTCCCGGTCGATGATGAGCACCGGCGGACCCTCAAGAAGCTCTACCAGGCCGAGATCCTCGCCTTCGACCGTTTTTTCGGCGACTTCATGGACGGGCTGAGGAAGTTGAAGATCTACGACTCCTCGCTGATCATCTTCATGTCCGACCACGGCGAGGAGTTTTTCGAGCACGGGGGATGGGCCCACGCCCACAGCCTGTACGACGAGCTGATCCGCGTGCCCCTGCTGATCAAGTTCCCCCATGGCCGCCACCGCGGCAAACGGATCGGGGCCGCGGTGGGCATCGTGGACATCCTGCCCACGCTGTTGAGCTACTGCGGCATCGCCTACGACACCGGCCGCCTGGACGGCAGGGACCTGCTGCCCCTGATCCGCGGCCGCGTCGATGGAACGGAGCGGACCATCGTTTCCACGATCTCCACGGGCAAGTACTTCGAGCATTTTCCCGGGCGCATCGCTCTGGTTCGCGGCCGCTACAAGCTGGTCTACAACGAACCTTACACGGCCTCCGGCCTGGCGGTGTTCAGCGAGTTCGCCGCGCCCCCCCAGCCCGGGCGCTTCGAGCTCTTCGACCTGGAGTCCGATCCTGGCGAAACAAGGAACATCGCCGTTCTCCAGCCGCGGGTCAGGGCAGAGATGCTGCCGCTGCTCCGGCGGCTGCGCCTGCAGATCGTCCGCTCGGGGGGAGGGAGCCCGTCGCGCTCTATGGACGAGGAAGCCCGCAAGCATCTGGAGGCCCTGGGCTACATTTGAGCCTAGCCTGCAGGGAACTGCGGCTCTTCGGGGAACCGCCCGGTCCGCGGCCCGTTTCGACGGTCAGGTCCGCTAGCGGCTGGGGCCGGCCAGCACCAGCCTCAAGGCGTAGTAATCGATCGTCTTGCAGATCTCCTGAACCGCCCGGGTCAGGGCGGCGTCGTGGCTGATCAGGGCGTCCTTGAGCATGAACACGTCGTAGTCGAGGTCCATGGCGCCGTGGTAGGTGGCCAGGACGCAGCCCACGGCGCTGAGGCCGCACAGGAACAGGGCGTTGCAGCCCCGTTGCTTGAGCATCCCGTCCAGCTCGGTTTTCTTGAAGGCGCTGCCGTAGTTCTTGACGATCATCGGGTCGTCATCCTTGACGGCCACCGTCTTGGGGAACTGGAACTCCTCGCTGTCGGGCTTGGGACCCATTTTCGGGCTGGAGTGATAGACGCGGATGACCGGAAAGCCGTTGGCGCGGAACAGCTCGATGTAGTAATTGATCATCTCCAGTCCCAGATTCCTGTCCTTCTCGTCCATGCGCGGCAGGAAGGCGTTCTGGACGTCGATCACCAGCAGCGCCGGCATGATCCCAGCCGCCTGGCCCTTGGCCGGCGCCGGCTTCGTCGCCTCCGCGGCCGCCAGCCAGAAGAAGGACAGCGCCAGCAGCACGACGATCAGCAATATGATTTTCTTCATTGCTCCTCCAGAACAGAGCGGCAAATTGCTCCACATATTATTATGGCATGTGTTTCACGGAATTCCCTGTGACTAAAGTCACTTTTTTCGCGAAGCCGTCGAATCGGGATCCCGCCGGAAAAACGTTCGCCGACTCCCTTCCGTACTACAATTCAACATGCGAGCGCGAACGCCGCCCATCCCAAAAAAAGAAAGGAGCCGCACCATGAACAAAAAGTGGTTTTGCATTGTTGTCTGCGCCATCGTTCTCGCCTGGCCCCTGGCCGGGCAGCAGCCGGAAACGCTCCTGCTGCGCTTCCCCGCCTGTCACGGCGACCAAGTCGTGTTCACCTACGGCGGGGACCTCTACGCCGTGGCCTCGGCGGGGGGCGTGGCCCGCAAGCTGACCAGCCACGAGGGCAACGAGATGTTCGCCCGCTTATCTCCCGACGGCCGGCACCTGGCCTTCACCGCCCAGTATGACGGCAATACCGAGGTCTACGTCATGCCGGCCGCCGGCGGCGTGCCGCGGCGCCTGACCTTCACCGCAACCCTGGGCCGCGATGAAGTCTCGGACCGCATGGGGCCGAACAACATCGTCATGGGCTGGAGCCCCGACTCGAAGCGCGTCGTCTTCCGCTCGCGCATGAAGGAGTTCAATGACTTCATCGGCCAGCTCTTCACGGTGTCCCTGGACGGTGACCTCCCCGAACAGCTGCCCCTGCCGCGCGGCGGCTTCTGCTCCTTCTCCCCCGACGGCGGGAAGCTCGCCTACAACCGGGTCTTCCGCGAATTCCGCACCTGGAAGCGCTACCGCGGCGGCATGGCCGACGACATCTGGATCCACGACTTCGCCAGCAAAAAGACCACCCGCATCAGCGACGATCCCGCCTGCGACATCATCCCCATGTGGCGCGGCGACCGGATCTACTTCATCTCCGACCGCGGCGAGGGCAAGCGCTTCAACCTCTACTGCTTCGACCTCAAGACGCGCCAGACGCGGCGCCTGACCGATTTCGTCGATTACGACATCAAATTCCCCTCGCTGGGCGACCGGGCCATCGTCTTCGAGAACGGCGGCGCCCTTTACCGCTTCGACCTGGCAGCGGAAAAGAGCGAGCGCATCCCGGTCCAGATCCTCGACGACCTGGCCCGCGGCCGCGGCGGCATCGTCGCGGTGGACAAGGCCGTCACCAACTACGAGATCTCCCCCGACGGCAAGCGGGCGCTGTTCGGCGCCCGCGGCGACGTCTTCACCGTCCCCGTTAAGCACGGCGACGGCCGCAACCTGACGGCCACGCCCGGCGTCCACGAGCGCAACGGCAAGTGGTCCCCCGACGGGCGCTGGATCGCCTTTATCTCCGACGCCAGCGGCGAGGACGAGATCTGCCTCCTACCCCAGGACGGCCGCGGCTCGCCGCGCCAGCTCACCCGCGGCGCCGACACCTACAAGTACAAACTTTTCTGGTCCCCCGACGGCCGCAAGATCCTGTGGGCCGACAAGAAGCTCCGTCTGCAGTACGTCGACGTCGAAAGCCGCGCCGTCACGCTGGTGGCCACGGCCCAGGCCTTCGAATTCACCCAGTACGCCTGGTCGCCGGACAGCCGCTGGATCGCCTACGCCAAGCCGGAGGAGGAGGTCCAGAACCGGATTTACCTATACTCTTTGGAAAAGAAATCGACTGCCGCGGTGACCGACGGCTGGTACACCTCGGCCGCCCCGGCGTTCAGCTCGGACGGCAAGTTCCTCTTCTTCGTCTCCAACCGCGATTTCCATCCCGGATACAGCGCCGTCGAGTACGACTATTTCTACCGCGACATGTCCCGAGTCTACCTGGTCACATTGGCCCGGGACACCGCCTCGCCTTTCAAGCCGAAAAGCGACGAGGTCGAGCCGAGGATGGCCGCCGCCGCGGCCGGGAAGAAGCCCGCCGCCTCGGAAAAGCCTGGAAGCCCGGCGCCGACGGCCCTGGAGGTCGATCTCGAGGGGATCGCCGAGCGCATCGCCGCCCTGCCCATCGAGGCGGCCAACTACCGCGACGTGGCCGCCGTGGGGAACAGCGTGTATTACATCCGCCGGGCCAGCACCGATCCCAAGCCGCTGCTCATGCTCTACGACCTGGCCGAGCGCAAGGAAACCAACCTGGGCGAATGCGACGGCTACGAGGTCTCCGCCGACGGGAAGAAAATGCTGGTCGCCCGGGAGGGAAGCTACGCCATCGTCGACCTGCCCAAGGGCAAGCTCGACTTCTCCGAGCGCCTCGACCTGGCGGATCTTCAGGTGGCCCTCGACCGCAAGGCCGAGTGGAAGCAGATCTTTCACGAGTGCTGGCGGCAGATGCGCGACTTCTTTTACGCTCCGAACATGCACGGCGTCGACTGGCCGGCGGCGCGGAAAAAATTCGAGCCGCTGCTGGAATCGATCAATTCCCGCGCCGATCTGACCTACGTCATCGGCGAAATGATCGGCGAGCTGAGCGCCGGCCACGCCTACGTCGGCGGCGGCGACATCGCCCGGCCGCGGCGCATCGCGACCGGCCTGCTCGGCGCCGAGGTGGAGCGCGATCCCTCCTCGAAGTACTACCGCGTCAAGAGAATTCTCCGGGGCCAGAACTGGGATCCCGGCCGCGTCTCGCCCCTGACGCAGATCGGCGTCAACGTCGCCGAGGGCGAATACATCCTGGCCGTGAACGGACGCGATGTCCGGCGCATGGGCAACCTGTTCGAAGCGCTGGTCAATACCGTCGGCAAGCAGGTTTGCCTGCGGGTGAACTCCCGTCCCGCGGAGGCGGGCAGCCGGGAAACCATCGTCGTGCCCATCGCCGACGAGGGCCCGCTGTACTACCTCAACTGGGTCGAGGCCAACATCGTCAAGGTGAACGCCGCCAGCGGCGGGAAGGTCGGCTACATCCACGTGCCGAACATGGGCAACGAGGGGCTCAACGAGTTCGTCAAGTATTTCTATCCCCAGCTGCGCAAGAAGGCGCTGATCATCGACGTGCGCGGCAACGGCGGCGGCAGCGTCTCGCCTCTGCTCATCGACCGCCTGCGCCGGCAGATGGCCATGGCCGGCATGGCCCGCAACACCAGCGCCGTCCCCGATCCCTTCGAGAGCGTCCTCGGCCCCATGGTCTGCCTGCTCGACGAGTTCTCGGCCTCCGACGGCGACATCTTCCCCTTTCGCTTCAAGAAGCACAACCTGGGCAAGTTGATCGGCAAGCGCTCCTGGGGAGGCGTGGTCGGCATCCGCGGCTCGCTGCCCCTGCTGGACGGCGGCAGCCTGTTCAAGCCCGAGTTCGCCACCTTCGGGGCGTACGGGGAGGGCTGGATCATCGAGGGCCGCGGAGTCGATCCCGACATCGAGGTCGACAACGACCCCGCCCGGGAGTTTGCCGGAATCGACGACCAGCTTGACCGGGCCATCGCCGTAATTCTCGAGGA
>JAFGST010000198.1 GCA_016934475.1 Candidatus Aminicenantota bacterium
ACGAACATGCCGATCTTCTCGCGCAGTTGGTTGAGGAAGACGAAGGTGGTCTTGGAGCGCGAGACGATGGCGGTCAGCTTGCGCAGCGCCTGGCTCATCAGGCGCGCCTGCAGCCCCATATGGCTGTCCCCCATGTCGCCCTCGAGCTCGGCCTTGGGAACCAGGGCGGCCACGCTGTCAACCACGATGATGTCCACGCCTCCCGAGCGCACCAGGATCTCGGCGATTTCCAGCGCCTGCTCGCCCCAGTCGGGCTGGGCGATGTAGAGCTCGTCGATGTTCACCCCGAGCCTCTGGGCATACAGCGGATCCAGGGCATGCTCGGCGTCGATGAAGGCGGCGTAGCCCCCCGCCTTCTGGGCCTCGGCGATGGCGTGCAACGCCAGCGTCGTTTTCCCCGAAGCCTCAGGGCCGTAGATCTCGATGACCCGCCCGCGCGGGAAGCCGCCGATGCCGGAGATAATGTCCAAGGCGATGCATCCCGAGGAGATGGCGGGGATCTGCACGACCTCCTTGCCGCCCAGCTTCATGATCGAGCCCTTCCCGAACTGCTTTTCGATCTGTGACACGGCATGGTTCAACGCGGTCGCCTTGTTGCTCGTTTCAGCCATGGGATCCTCCTCGGGTGTTAAATGATATTGTAACAGGATTGAGGCGAGATGGAAAGGGGATATCGCCGGGGATTGCGCTCGGCGTACGGCAGACGGCGTACGGCCGGGCCCGGATTCAAGACGACAATCAGGTTCGCTGTTCGACATTCGCTGTTCGTCGTTGGCCGGCCGCAAGCGAACTAAGGTCATTCTTTTCAGCGGGCGAAACTGCCCCGAGTGAACGAAGGACAGATCGCCCGCTCCAAGATCGCTGCTCTTTTCCTGAACGAACGAGAGATCTGTTTCGGGCCTTCATTCTATTCCGTGAGCAGGGTGATCTTGAGCCCTTTCTTGGAGAACAGCCGGAAATGGAGGTCCAAGGTGAGGATCTCCCGGCAGCCCGCCTCGTCGAGTGAACTCACGATGATCGCGTCCAAAGCGGGCATGCCGGTTCCATGGGCGACCTGACCGGCCTTCAGGGCCGCGGCAACGGTCACGGGGATCACCTCAACGGCCTTGGCAATCTCTTCAATGACCGTCGGCCATGCCTTCAAGTCGCCCTTCAGAAGTCTTTTTTTCAGTTCATAGAAACAGAGCGCGGAAGTCGCGAGATCTTTGTTCTCCCAGGCCTCCGCTGCGGCCGGGTTGCCTGAGGCGAGGGCGTAGAAAAAACTGGTGTCAATCCCGGTCAGCATCGGCCGCCGTTCTCTCCTGGTGCAGCGCATCCCAATCCGCGGGGACGATGGCCTGGCGGATGCGCTCCATGATTCGTTTGCGCGCCCCGAGCATTTCGTCGGTCCTGAGATAGGCCTCCACGGCGCGGCTGATGATTCGCGAGACGGGGATGTTCCTTGAACTGGCTCTGGCGCGCACGGCGTCGAGGATCTCTTTTTTCAGATAAAAGCTTACGGCGGGCATAGAACCTCCAAGAATATAATATCATGATATGATATGATTTTCAACCAGAAAATTGTTGTAGGGCGCAAGGCGTAAGGAATAGGGTTTGAAAGCAGGGAAAAATGAAAAACAACTGCTTTTTTAATATTTTTTTGCTGGTTGGCTCTTTTTTAGCTGACTTTTCTTACCTTGCACCCTGAGTCGTGAACCTTAAACCGAGCTCTATTTTCTCAGGTACTCGATTTTGTCGAACTCCTCGTCCTGCCGGTGGTAGGTCTCGATCAGCTCCTTCAGCGAGTTCAGCAGGTGGATGATGTCGCTCTCGATCTCCTTGCGTTTGAACTGCAGGCTCTTGATCTCCTCGCGGATGGCCATCTGGCGGATCACGGCGTGCTTGACGATCTCCTCGGCCTTCATTTCCGCGTCGCGGGCCACCAGTTCGGCCTCCTTGTGCGAATTGGCCTTGATCTCGCTGGAGAACCTCTGGGCGGCGATCAGGGTGTCGCGCAGCAGCTCCTCCTTCCTTTCCAGCTTGCCGAGGTCCTCGCGCAGCTTCTCGATGCGGGCCTTCATCTCCTCTTTTTCCTGAATCTCTCCCTCGAGCGTCTCGGCCACCTGCTGCAGAAAGTTCTTGACCTCATCGGGGTCCAGCCCCTTGAAGCGCGTGGAAAATGTCTGGCTGACGATATCCTGCGGCGTCAGTTTCATGCGTCCTCCTTGCTCGTCATGGCTTGCGCCTGCCGAACAGGGCCGTGCCGATGCGCAGCAACGTGGCCCCCTCCTCCACGGCCACGGCATAGTCATGGCTCATGCCCATGGACAGATGGGCGATCTTCATGTTGCCGACGGCCTGGCGGTTGATGTCGTCGCGCAGCTGGCGCAGGCGCGCGAAATAGGGCCTGACCTTTTCCGTGTCCTCGAAGTAGGGCGGAACGGCCATCAGGCCGGTGATGTTCACCTTGGCAAGACCCGCGATATAGGGCATGGCCCTCTTCAATCCCTCGGCGGTGAAACCCGACTTGCTCTTCTCCTCGCCGATATTGATCTCAATGTAGACTTCGGTCCCGTCGTCGACCCGCTTGTGGATGTGCTCCAGGGTCTTAACTCCGTCGACCGATTCGATGAGATGGAACAGGCTCAGTATCTTGTTGATCTTGTTTTTTTGCAGGTTGCCGATGAAGTGCCACTCGATTCCGCCCTCGGGCAGGTGGCGCATGTGCGCCTCGGCTTCCTGGCTCTTGTTTTCGCCCAGCAGCCGGACGCCCAGCCCCAGGGCCTGGCGGATCTTTTCCGGCCCCTGGTCCTTGCACACGGCCATGAGGCGCACCTGGCGCGGATCGCGCCCGGAACGGCAACAGGCCTCGGCGATGTTTTCCTTGATCCGCTCGAGGTTCTCCCGGATCGTCATTTTACCAGGCCCACCGACCTGCGGTTCAGATAATTCTTATAGAAGCCCCAGAGATAGAACAACGCGCTGATCGCCATCCCGTGCCGGCCGAGGTACTTGGACCAGAAAAAGAAGACGAACAGGGACAGGACAAAGGCGACGACGGCCAGTCCCTGGCGGCCGCGGCCCAGCCGGGGATTTTTTAGGATCAGGGTATGTGTCTCGTCCACGGCGCCGCCGCAGTTCAGGCAAATCTTGTATTCGTCATCCAGCTCCTGGACGTTGCCGCAACTGGGGCATTGGACCTTCATCGCGCCTTTGCCCGTCTCCGGCTGAGACGGCGCCGCCGGGACCTCATTGCCGACCATGGCCGCCATTATACATGATGAGGCCTGCCTTGCCAAGGACAGGCGCCCGCCGGGCTCAATCGCCGTCCAAGGCCAGGCGGAATCCCAGAATGTTCAGCTTGCTGTCCGGGTCCTCGTGGCTGCGGTTGGCCGAGCGCACCAGGTCGGCGCCGTTCGCCCAGGAGCCGCCCCGCACGACCTTGACCAGGCCCGTTTCTGGCCCCAGGGGATTCTGCCGGGGCGAGTCGCGGTAGAAGTCGGGGGAGTACCAGTCGGCCATCCATTCCCAGACGTTGCCGGCCAGGTCCAGGACCCCGGAGGACGAGGCGCCCTGGGGAAAGTTTCCCACGGGGGTGGTCTTCAGGTAGTTCTTGTTGAAGTTGGCCAGCTTGGGCGCCGGGGGATTGCCGCCCCAGGGGTAGCGGTCGCGGGAGGTCTTCTCCCATTCGGCCTCGCTGGGCAGGCGGAAGGGAAGCCCGGTCCGTTTTTGCAGCCACGAGCAGAAGTCGCGGGCGTCGTGCCAGGAAACATAGATAACCGGGCGGCTTCCTCTCCCCCAGCCCTCGTCGGCGGCTTTTTCCCGCCCGGTATCCGCGCAGAAGCGGTCGTACTGGTCGAAGGTCACCTCGGTCTTGCCGATCCAGAAGCCGTCGATGGAGACCTTGTGGGCCGGGTGCTCGTCGGCATCGCCCTCGCGCGCAGGCGAGCCGATGGTAAATTCCCCTCCGGGAATGTAGACCATGGCGATCCCGTTGGCGAAAACGGCCTCCCAATGCCCCTGGGCGTTGCGCGAGAGCTTTTCGCACTTGGGGGCGATCCGCTTCAGGTGGGACTCGGAAAACTCGGCCGTTTCCTGCTTGCCCCTGGCGGGCGCCGGGGCAGGCTCGGCCTTCCGCGCCAGCATGGAGTCAAGCTGGGGACGGATGTCCTTCAGGTCGGCCTCCTTTTCCTCCAGGATGGCCGCGATCTCCTGGGGATATTCGCTGGCGATCACGTCCAGGCGCTCCCTGACCTCGCTCTTTCCCTCGGGATAGATGCGCAGCGCCTCGACCAGGTACAGGAAGGCGAACTTGACGTCGTTCTTTTCGTAGTGGGCGTCGGCCTTTTTCAGATAGTCTCTGAACTTCTCGCTGAGGTCTCCCTCCTCGAGCGCCTTCTTCATCTGGCTGCATTTTTCCTGGGTCACCAGGTTGTCCGGATCCAGGGCCAGCGCCTTCTGGTAGTGATCCAGGGCGGCCTTGAGATCGGAGGCCTCGGCGGCCTTGTCCCCCTGGTCCAGGTGCCAGTCGGCTCCATGGGTTCCTGCCGGCTGGGGAGGCTCCGTCTTCATTTCGCGGGGGACCAGGCTCTGCTCGAACACCACGTAGCGCGCATCGGAGGGATTCAATCCCTTGCCGGTCTCGACGGTCACCTCGGAGGTGCGTTCGAGCACTTTTTTCACGGTGAAGATGCCGATATTCATGGTATATTCGCCCCCGGGCTCCTTGTAGACGGCCTTGACGATGCCCTTCATGCCGACGGCGACGCCATCGCTGGAGCCGCGGTCGATGATCAGTGTCTGTCCCTTATGGCCGGTGATGTTGGCGATGGTCTCCGCTTGCATGAGCAGCGCCGTACAAATCAAACAGGCCATGATGATCGTCATTTTTTTCATGGTTCACTCCTTTCACTATAATATTATAAACAATTCAAGCACAGATCAAGAATATTTTCAATTCTTGGCGCCGTGATCCTGATCCCGCCGCGCCGGGGAGCTTTGCTTTTGCCGGATCGCGGTTTTTTTGCTACCATACGGTCCTGCCTCGGACCTGGGGCGGCGGCCGTCTCGCCGCCGCAGGATCCGCGAGTCAATGGACGATCAAGGAGAAAGACCTCATGGCCCCAGAGCAATGGAACGGCCCGCCGCCGCTGGCCATCGATCCCCGGTGCACATACCGGGCGCGAATTGAAACGGAGCGAGGAGTGATCGTGCTCGAACTGTATGCCCGTCATGCCCCGAACACGGTCAACAACTTCATCTTCCTGGCCCGCGAGGGATTTTACGACGGGGTCGCCTTCCACCGCGTGATTGCCGGTTTCGTCATCCAGGGGGGCGATCCGACCGGGAGCGGCCGCGGCGGCCCGGGCTACCGCTTCGCCGACGAGATCCGGGGCAATCCGCTGAAGCACGAGACCGGCTCCCTCTCCATGGCCAACGCCGGCCCCGACAGCAACGGCAGCCAGTTCTTCATCACCCATGCGCCGCAGCCCCACCTGGACGGCAAGCACACCGTGTTCGGCAGGGTGGTCGAAGGCCAGGACGTGGTCGACGCCATCCGCCAGGGTGACCGCATGTTGTGCGTGGCGATCGTGGAGTGAACCGCCCGCCGGCATTTCATGGAAATCGGGGCCTGTTTTCCAGCGCGCCCCCGGGCACGACCTTGAAAAAGGGCCTGCGGGAATGTATGATGAGGCCATGATCGAGCGGCCGGCCAAGGAGGATTACTACCTGAACATCGCCCGGGTGGTTTCCCAGCGCTCCACCTGCCTGAAGGTGCTCATCGGCGCCATCATCGTCAAGGAGGACCAGATCATCGCCGCCGGCTACGTCGGAGCCCCTCGGCATACGCGTAGTTCGCTGGACCACGGCTTCTGCCTGCGCCAGAAGCTGGGCATCCCCTCCGGCGCGCAGTACGAGTTGTGCCGCTCGGTCCACGCCGAGCAGAACGCCATCATCAACGCCGCCCGCGCCGGGGTCAGCCTGCTCGGCGGCGACATGTTCATCTTCGGCGAGAACCGTGAGAGCGGGGGAACCATCTTCGCCTTCCCCTGCTTCATCTGCAAGAAAATGATCATCAACGCCGGCCTGGAACGCGTGGTGGTCTCGCGGCCCGGCGAGCGAAGCGCGGAACGCTTCGAGATCTTCAGGGTCTCCGAGTGGGCCCGGGAATGGCGGGAGCAGGACATCCTGGAAGACAGCGTCCGCTACGGCCGCAAGGAGTGACCGTGGCGGCGGCGAGCCTGTGCATCGGCCTGACCGGGCGCATGGCCTCGGGCAAGGGCGAGGCGGTGCGCATCCTGGGCGGCCATGGCTTCACGTACGTCTCTCTTTCCGACATCGTGCGCCAGGAGGCGGCTCGCCAGCGCCGAGCGGTCAGCCGCGACCGCATGCAGGACATCGGCAACCGCCTGCGCGCCGAGGGCGGGGCGGGCGTGCTTGGCCGGCGGGTGCGCGAGCGGATCGCGGCCTCCGACCCAGCGTGCTGGGTGATCGACGGCATCCGCAATCCCGCCGAGGTGCTGGAGCTGAAGAAGATGGGCGCTTTTTTCCTGGTTGCCATTGAGTGCGACATTGCGGTCATCCTGGCCCGGATGAAGCGGCGGGGGCGGACCGGCGACGCGGTCTCCGAGGAGGAGCTGCGGGCGGCGCTGGACCGCGAGTGGGGAAAGGACGAACCCGAGGACGGCCAGCAGGTCGGCCGCACCATGGCCCTGGCCGATTTCATCGTCAGCAACAACGGCACGCTGGCCGAGCTGAAGGGCCGGTTGGAGGCCGTTTTGACAAAATTGGGAGTGGAGGCATGACGGAAAAAAACACGGTGGTGTATCCCGGGTCCTACGACCCGCTGACCAACGGCCACATCGATATCATCGAGCGCGGGCTGAAGATCTTCGACAAGATCATCGTGGCCGTGCTGCGCAATCCCGCCAAGTCCTACCTGTTCGGCCTGGAGGAGCGCTGCGCCATGCTGCGGTCGGTCTTCGGGGACGAAGAAAGGATCGAGGTCGACCATTTCCAGGGACTGCTGGTCGATTACCTGAAGGGCCGGAAGGTGCTTACCGTGGTTCGCGGGCTGCGGGCGATCTCCGATTTCGAGATCGAGTTCCAGATGGCCCTAATGAACCGCAAGATCGACTCGGCCGTCGAAACGGTCTTCTTCGTGCCCTCGGAATCCTATTCCTTCCTCAGCTCGAAGCTGGTGAAGGAAATCTACCAGCTGGGGGGGCATGTGGCCTCCATGGTGCCGGAGATCGTCGACCTGAAATTGAAGGAAGCCTTCGCCCGCGGGGCATGAGCCGCGGGAACGGAGGCTAACCCAGGAAGGGCAGCAGGCTTTGCCAGCCCCTGGGCAG
Organism: Candidatus Aminicenantota bacterium; assembly: GCA_016934475.1. GTDB lineage: Bacteria > Acidobacteriota > Aminicenantia > UBA2199 > UBA2199 > UBA2199. The sequence continues at coordinate 7,335 of JAFGST010000198.1, forward strand.
GGTCTTGGCGATGTCGTTCAGCACGATGAAGACCATCAGGCTGATCAGGAAAGCGAAGCCGGCATAGAGCAAAATGCTCTTCAGCCTGGCGTTCAGGTCGCGGCGGATGGCCGCCTCGATGGTGAAGATCAGGAGATGGCCGCCGTCCAGCCCGGGGATCGGAAAGAGGTTGATCATGCCCAGCTGCAGGGAGATGAAGGCGATCAGCATGAAAAAGTTGGCGAAGCCGCTCTCCAGTGCCTGCTGCGAGACGCGGGCGATCTCGATGGGTCCCGAAAAGCTCTTGACCGATATCTTGCGCTGGATGATCTTCTTGAAGGCGTTGATGGTCAGGAACATCAATCGGCCCGCCTCGCGGAAGCTGTTCTGCACGGCGGCCCCCAGCCCATAGCGGACGGTGGTGCTGGCGATCCTGACGTTGAAGCCGATGACGCCCACGCCGTTGTCGGCGACGGGCGTCAGGCTGACGGACGCTTCGCTGCCGTTCCGCCGGTAGGCCAGCTGCAGGGGCCTGCCGGCCGATTGGTGGATAATGTCGGCCAGCGCGAAATAGTTGGCCACCGTCCGTCCGTCCACTGCCGTGATCCGGTCCCCGGGGCGCAGTCCTGCTTTTTGCGCGGGGTAGTCGGGCACCACATCCCCGATCACGGCCGGCAGCTGCCAATAGAAACCGGCGTAGCCGATCTCGTAGCGCGAGCGCGTCGCCACCTTCAGCTCGGTCGTGCGCGGAGCGCCGTCGCGGGAAAAATCGATCTTCAGGGTCTCCTGGGGATTGGTGCCGATGGTGATCTCGACCTCCTTCCAGTCGGGGGTCTTCTTGCCGTTGATCGCCAGCAGCACGTCGCCCGGGCGCAGGTCCGCCTTCGCGGCCGGCGACCCCTTCTCGACATAGCCGATGACCGGCGTCTCAAGCTTGTAGGAGTCGATCTCCACGCCGCCCATGTTGACCATGATGATCAGCAGCAGGGCCAGGACCAGGTTCATCACCGGCCCCATGACCAGGGTGAAGATCTTCTGGCCGCGATTCTTGGCCATGAACTGGTCGGGGGCAGGATGCTCGGGATCGAAATCCTCCTCGCCGGCCAGGCGCACGTATCCGCCCACCGGCACCAAGCTGACGCGGAAGTCGGTGTCGCCGATCTTTTTGCCGAAAAGCCTCTTGCCGAAGCCGAAAGAGAAAACCTCGACGCGGATCTTCATCAGTCGGGCGGCGATGTAATGGCCCAGCTCGTGCACCAGGACGATGATGCCCAGCACGACCAGGAAGGTCAGGAACTGATATACGGCGCTCATCTGCGTACCTCTTTTTTAATGAACTCGACGGTCTTTTCCCGTGCCTTGGCCACGGAGGCCAGTACGTCGTCCAGGCCGGCCGGGGGCCGGAAATCCCAGTCCTCGAGCATGCGGGCCACGGTGGTGAAGATGGCGGGGAACGGGATCCGCCCGGCTAGGAAGTGCTCCACGGCGACCTCATTGGCCGCGTTGAACACGGCGCCGGCGTCTTTCCCCTGGCGCAGGACGTCGTGAGCCATGCGGATGGAGGGGAATCGCTCGTGATCGACGGGGAAGAATTCGAGGCGGCCCAGTGCGGCCAGATCGAGGCTGTGGCAGGAGCCGGGGAGGCGCTGGGGGTGGCTCAGCGAATACAGGATGGGAAGCCTCATGTCCGGGATACCCAGCTGGGCCAGGACGGACGAATCGATGAATTCGACCAACGAATGCACCACGCTCTGGGGATGGATCACGACCTCGATCTGCTGCGGCCGCAGGGCGAATAGGTGGCGGGCCTCGATCACCTCCAGGGCCTTGTTCATCAGCGTGGCCGAATCGATGGTGATCTTGCGGCCCATGGACCAGGTGGGGTGGGCCAGCGCTTCCTGGACCGTGATGGAGGCGAAGTCCCTGCGGCGTTCCTTGAAGAAGGGACCTCCCGAGGCGGTGAGGATCACCCGGCGCAGGTGGCGGGCGGATCCCGGGGCCAAGCACTGGAAGATGGCGCTCTGCTCGCTGTCGATGGGAATGATCTCGGCGCCGCGGGCGGCCGCCTCGTGGGTGATCAAGTCGCCGGCGACGACCAGGGTCTCCTTGTTGGCCAGGCAGAGCCTGCGCTTCAGGCGCACGGTCGCGAATGCCGCCTGCAGGCCGTCGGTGCCGTTGACGGCCGCGATGACGCAGTCGGCCCCGGGCAGGGAGGCGATCTCCTCCAGGCCCTCGTTGCCGTGCAGCGTTTTCAGCCGCGGGAAGCGTTGCGCCAGCTCGCGTGCGTCCTGCCGCGACTTGACCGCGACGGCCTCGGGGCCGAACTCGGTCACCTGATCGGTCAGAAGCCGCATGTTGCTCCCGGCCGCCAGTCCCAGAAGGCGGAAGCGCTCGCGGTTCTCGCGCAGAACGGCAAGAGCGCTGCGCCCGATCGAGCCAGTGGAGCCCAAGACCACGACGCTTTGTACCATCAACGAGGCTCCAACGGTTTTGTTGCTCCCGGGTTCATGCCTCACCAGAGGTACATGACCAGGATGTACAGCAGGGGGGCACAGAAGATGTAGCTGTCGATCCGGTCGAGGACACCGCCATGCCCCGGCAGCAGGGTGCCGGAATCCTTCTGGCCGACGGCGCGCTTGAACAACGACTCCACCGGGTCAGACAACTGCGAGAACAGCCCGATGATGGCGGCCGTGGCCATGGCCACGGGGACCTTGACCGGAAACGGAAAGAGAACGATCGACAGCCAACCGCTGAGGCCGGCAGTCAAAACCGCGGCGATCAGCCCCTCCAGCGATTTCCTTGGCGATGCGACCGGGTAGATCTTGTGCTTGCCGATGGCGCTGCCCACGAAGTAGGCTCCCGAGTCGCCGATGGCAATGACCAGGATCATGAAAAACAGGAGGTTGGGGTCCATCCTCTTCAGCGTCAGCATGAAGTAGAGGGGAAAATACAAGTACACGACCGTGAGCGCCAAAATGCCCCAATCGCGGGCGAAGGAGTCGAGACGCTCCCTGGAATTGACCGTGGCCAGGAAAAAGAGCCCATCGACCAGAAGGCAGCCGACCAAAGCCAGGCTCAGATGATTCTCGGGCGATGCGAAGGCCAGGGCGACCAGCACGCCGTTGATGAACGCCAGAGGCCACATGTGCCGGCTCGGCCGGGTCAGGCGCAGCAGCTCCAGGACGGCCAGGCTGACCAAGAGGTAAAGCAGGGCGGCGAAATAAGGCACGGGCAGGTAAGCGATTGCGGCGTAGGCAAAGACCACGAGCACGATCGTGGTGGGCAGGCGACGCGCCAGGTCCTTCATATTTTTCCGAATCTCCTTTCCCGACCCTGGTAATCGACGATCGCCTGGAGGAACTCTCGGGCCCGGAAATCGGGCCACAAGGTGGGGGTAAAATACAGTTCGCTGTACGCGATTTGGTACAGGAGGAAATTGGAGACCCGCAGCTCCCCGGAGGTACGGATCAGCAGATCGGGATCGGGGCAATCCGCCGTGTAGAGATGGCGGGCAACGGTTTCCTCGTCGATCTTTCCGGCGTCGATCCCCGCCGCGACGATCGAGCGCACGGCGCGTACAATTTCCCTGCGCGCGCCGTAATTGAGGGCCAGGTTCACCTGCATGCGCCGGTGGGCTCGGGAATTTTCCTCCGCTTCGCCGAGCTTTCTTCTCAGCCGGGCCGGGAGGCGGTCGTTGTCGCCGATGACCTTCAGCCGGATATCGTTCTCCTTGAGGAGGGATTGGCGCTTCAGAAGGTTTTCGTAGAGCATGTCCATGAGGAAGCGCACCTCTTGCGCCGGCCGCTTCCAGTTCTCGCTCGAGAAGGTGAAGAGGGTCAGGTAGCGGATGCCGAGGCGGGCGGCGGTCTCGGTGACCTCGCGCGCTGCCTCGGCGCCGGCGCTGTGCCCGGCGTTGCGCTCGAGGTTCTTTTGCTTCGCCCAGCGGCCGTTGCCGTCCATCGTGATCGCCACGTGGACGGGCAGGCGCCTCAGGTCGATGCGGCCGATCAGCGTGTGCTCTTCGCTTCCGGGAGGAAAGCAGGCCAAGGGGTGGTCCACCATTCGCGAATTATATTTTTTCCCGGCTTTTTTGTCAAATGAGACGCCTGAAGGCGCAGGCGTCTCGTTGAAATCGACCGTGGCTTGGTATATAATACCCGCACGAATGAACAAAGCGTGGCTCCTTCTTCTTCTCACGGTGCTCGTCTGCGGCCAATGCAAGCGGAAGAGCGGCGGGGACCCCGCGCCGCCCCAGGCCGACCCGGTTGCCGTCACGGACGCCAAGGTGATCCTGACCATCGACGGCACCACGCGGACCAACCGTGACCTGAAGCGCTTCATCCAGCTCCAGTACGGGGACATGGTCGAGAAGAAAGACAACGGCCGCCTCCTTTCCCGCCTGTTCGACGTTTTCTGCGAGCAGCAGCTCATCCTGTTCGAGGCCGACCGCCAGGGCATCCAGGTCGGCGACGATGCGGTCGATGCCTACATCGGCGAGATCCAATCCCGGAGCAAGGCCGTTGCCATCGACCAGGAGATAGTGCGCAACGTGCTGAAAGTCCAGGAATACCTCCTGTCCGAGGTGTACAAGGACGTGGCCATCGGCGATGCCGAAGTGGCCGCTTTCTACGAGGCCCACTTGGACGAGTTCCGCAAGGGCGAGGAAATCGAGCTGTTCCAGATCATGGTCGCCGAGAGGGAGAAGCTGTTGAAGATCCGTTCCGAGCTCGTTGGCCGGCCCTCGCGCTTCGAGGAGATCGCCCGCAGGGAATCGCTCTCCCCCGAGGCGGCCCGGGGCGGCGCCATGGGTTTTTTCGAGAAGGGCATGCTGCCTCAGGAGATGGAGGAAGTGGTGTTCTCCCTGAAGGTGAACGAGATCAGCCCGATCGTCGAGTCACCGTACGGGTTCCATATCTTCAAGATCTCCCGCAAGAGAAGGTCGCGGATGCAGCTGCTCGCGGCCGTCCAGGACCAGATCAAGAGCAAGCTGCTCTCGGCGAAGCTGGAATCCGCCTATGCGAGCTTCTTGGACGGCTTGAAGAGCCGGCTCGCGGCGCAGGTCCACTACGACCAGCTGTATTTCGCCTATAACGATAGCCAATCCGCTCCCGGAGTGAACAATGACAAAACCGAAGATTTTTCTGGCCGCGTTTCTCCTGCTGGCGATTAGTCCCGGTCCCGCCGCCGCCGATGTCGTCGAGGAGATCTACGCGGTGGTGAACGACGAGGCGATCACCGGCTCGGAGCTGAGGAAATTCGAAAGGGAGATGGTGCGCTCCCTGCAGGCCGAGCTGGAGGGCCAGGCGCTGGAACAGGCCCTGCGCGAGGGCAAGAAGAACCTGCTGAACCGCTTCATCGAGCAGAAGCTCCTCCTGTCTAAGGTCAAGGAGAAGAACTACGATGTCGAGGCCGATGTGGAGACGATCATCCAGGAGATCAAGAAGCAGAACAACATGGCCTCCGACGATGACCTGAAGAATGCCCTGGCGCGAGAGGGGATCGACTTCAGCACCTGGAAGGACATGTGGCGGGAACGACGCCGGCAGGAACGCCTGGTGTGGGACGAGGTCGGGTCCAAGATCAACATCGACAACCCGCAGATCATGGAGTACTACCGCAAGAACGCCGAGCGCTTCACCGTGCCCGCCGCATTCAAGCTGAACTGCATCTACCTGGCGGCCGGCGAAGGCGCCGCCCCCCCGGAGGATAAGATGGCCCGCATCAGCGGGGAGCTGCGCTCCGCTTCCTTCGCGGAGGTCGCCAAGGGGAATTCCGAGCTTCCCGGCGCCGCCGAGGATATAGCGCTGGGGACGTTCAAGAAGGGGGAGCTCGATCCCAAGCTCGAAGAGGCCGCCCTGGGGCTGAAAGAGGGGGAGCACTCCGACTGGATCGAGACCGAGAACGGCTGGTACATCATTCAGCTGGCCGCCTTTACCCCTCAGGCCGTCCGCGAGGTCAAGGACGTCCGCGAGGAGATCGTCCAGGTGCTGCGCGAGCAGCAGCAGCAGGCCAAACTGCAGGACTACATCGAGCAGCTGAAAAAGGACAGCTACATCAAGATATTCAAGGAATACGACTGAATTCAGACCGGGATGCCAGCCTCCCCGGCGATCCTTCGTTGCAAGGCGATGATCTCGCTGTTCTTTTCCACCCCGAGGGTGACGGCGCGCTGGAACAGGTTCCGCGGGAGCGGCCGGCCCTCGCAAAAGGACTGCACCTCGATCAGCGCCCCGTCGGCGTCGGAGACGATGTTGATGTCGCTGTCGGCGCGCGTGTCCTCTTCGTAGTCCAGATCGGCCAGGATTTCCTGCCCCAGGATGCCCACCGAGACGGCGGCGATGAAGCGCAAGGCCGGAAAGTCGGCGATGAGCTGCTCGTAGACCAGGAACTTCAGCGACAGGGCCAGGGCCAGGAAGGCCGCGTTCAGCGAGGCGCAGCGCGTGCCGCCGTCAGCCTGGATGACGTCGGCGTCGAGGGTGATGGTCCGTTCGCCCAGGGCCGTCGGCTCCAGCACCGTGCGCAGGGCGCGGCCGATGAAGCGCTGGATTTCGCCGCTGCGGTTGTTGATCCTGGCCCGCTCGCGGGCGACGCGCTGGTTCCCCGCCGATCCGGGCAGCATGGCGTATTCAGCCGTGATCCAGCCGCGGCCGCTCCTCTTCAGGAAGTGCGGCACCTTCTCCTCCAGTGTGGCCGTGGCCACCACGCGCGTGTGGCCCTGCTCGACCAGCGCCGATCCCGGCACGTTGCGTATATAGCCGGGGACAAAGCGGATGGGGCGCAACTCAAGAGCGGAACGGCCTTCGCTTCTCATCGCTTTTCTCCTTGCGGCCTGGTCTTCCAGCGGTCGTGGAACCAGAACCACTGCTCGGGAAACCTCCGCACCTGGGCCTCGATCAGCGAGGTCAGCTGCTGGGTCAGCCTGCCCACGGCCTCGGGGGCGTCGCCGTCGCCGCCGTACTGGACCTCGGGCAACACCTCGAGAACGATCTGCCGCCCTTCGTAGTGGAGGAACAGCGGAACCGCCGGGATGCCGCGCTTCAGGTGCAGCTGCGAGACGCTGGTGACGGCGGTGGCCTTGCGGCCGAAGAACTCGACGAAAACCCCCTCGCGCGGGACCGTGTTCTGATCGATCATCAGCAGGACGATCTCGTTGTTCTCCAAGCGCTTGAGAATGGTCCTCAGCGAGCCCCGCTTGTAGATGATCCGCGAACCCAGGGCTTCGCGAAAAGCCCGAACCCTCTTTTCGATGAGGGCGTTGTCCATGGGCCGGGCGATGCTGCAGATCTCCTTTCCCAGGCGGGCGCTCAGGATGGGCGGGATCCACTCCCAGTTGCCGAAATGGGCTGAAAAAACGATCACGCCGCGTTTTTTCTCCAGGACTCGCTCCAGGATCTCGAGATGGATGATTTGGGTGCGCTCGAGGATGAAGCGGCGATCCCTGCAAGCGACGGCATGGGCCAATTCAATGAAAACGCGGCTGAAATGGCGGTAAACGGCCTTTTCCAGGGCGGAGCGCCAGCGCTTTCCGGCGGCGGGGAAGGCCAGCTCCAGATTGCGCGCCACGAGCCGGGCATGGCGCGGACTGCCCATTTTCAAGACCCCGCCAAGGGCTTTCGCTTCCAGGCGCCGCAGCCAGGAAGGCGAATGGTCCAGCAGCCAGACCATTCCCTGGAAGAGCGCGTATTCCAGGCGCTGCCTAAAGGAAACCCTTTTCTCTTGCATGCTGCACGATCTGCCCGATCACGTCGCCTGGCAATTGTATCTCATTCCGCGCGTACAATAAAGGAACGGCGGGGGAAAGGAGTCCCCGGATCTTGAAGAAGTCCTTCTCGGTGCAGACCATCCAGTCGGCCTTCTTCTCCCGCCGCAGGGCCTCCAGGGAGCGGAGGTCGCCGGCGTCGTAGGCGTGGTGGTCGGGAAAGGGACGAAAAGCCGCCAGGCGGTAGCGCCGCAGGTCGCCGGCGAAGCGCTCGTTGTCGCCTAGGGCCGAGAAGGCGACCAGGGGGGCGTCGCCGATCTCCACCTCCCTGCCGGCGGCGTCCAGGAAATGGCGGATGGTGAAACCGTAACTCCCCGCCTCCGGGCTTCCCGGCCGCCAGGTCAGCACGCGGCCGGCGCGACGCGCCAGGAACCGGAAATGGCGCAGGTAGAAGTACGGATGGCCGGGATGGACCAGAAGCAGGCGGCAATCCTTCTTGATGTGGGCCGACTGGAAGCCGTCGTCCAGGATCAGGATGCGGTTGTTGCGCTCCATGGCCGCGCGGATGGATCGCAGTCGGTCGCGGCCGATGAAAACATCCTGCCGGGGGAAAAAGGCCTTCAACATGAGCGGCTCGTCCCCCACTTCCTCGTAGGAATGGGTGCTCTCGACGAGAATCCCCCTCTTCTCGAAGCGCGACCGGTAGCCGCGGCTGATGACGGCGAAACGGGCTCCCTGGGCTTCCAGTGCCTGTCCGATGGCCATGACCAGGGGAGTTTTTCCCGTGCCGCCGAACGAAAGGCTGTCCACCGAGATGATATACGATCCCGGAAACTCCCGCCGGCGCCGCCTCTTTATCTGCAGGTCCAGGAACGAGACGGTCTTGTAAAGGACCGAGAGCGGGTTCAACAGCAACCGGCTCAAGCGAGATAGCGCTGAATCCGCTCTAAGCTGCATGCCAGGGAACCCCTTTTCTCGGCGACGGCCCGACGGGCGCTGGCGCCGATTCGCTGCCGGTCAACGCCGGAAAAAAACTGGAGATAGGCCTGCCATTCCCGGGCGTCGGCCACCCGCCGGTAGGCGCCGTTCGCCTCCAGTTCCCGGCCGATCTCGGGGAAGTTTTCGTAGTGGGGCCCGCCCACGATGACCTTGCCC
>JAFGST010000199.1 GCA_016934475.1 Candidatus Aminicenantota bacterium
CCGGGCTCCTCGATGTTCTCGGCGATGATCAGGATCTCGTTCGATATCTGCTTTCCCAGCCGGCTGGCCTGCTCGAACTTCTGCCGTGCATTCTTGATCAGGGCCTTGTTCTCCAGCGTCAGCTCGGCGGGCTCCTCATCCTCCACGGGAATGGCCTCGGCTTGCATGACCTTGCCGTCGTCGGCCAGGGAGCGCACCCGCACGCGGGAAATACCCTGGACCAGGACGCGCATGCGCCCGTCGGGGAGCTTCAGCATGCGCACGATCAGGGCCACCGTCCCGGACTGGTACAGCTGGTCCTGGCCGGGGTCCTCCAGGTTCATGTCTTTCTGGGTCAGGAGCAGGATGAGGCGGTCGCTGCTCAGGGCGGCGTCCACGGCCTTCTTGGACTTGGGACGGCCGACGTAGAGCGGCACGATCATGTAGGGGAAGACCACGATGTCGCGCAGGACCAGGACCGGCAGGCGGTTGGGTATCTTGATCCGGTCCAGCTTCTCCTCCTTGTCCTGCCCGGCCGGGATGTTCTCTTTTTCTTCGGCCATGCTTCGCCCCATCACTTGATCTCGACGGTGATCCGCGACGCCGTGCGCTTGCTGACCTCGACGGTCAGGACCCCGTCCTCCATCAGGGACTTGATGCGGGTCGTATCCAGGGGAAAGTCGATGACGATCTTTTTGTAGAACGTGCCGAACTCCCTTTCAAAGAGGTAGTACGTCACAGGTTCATGCTCCAGTCGCGGCTGCTTCTTGATGCCCTTGACGATCAGCTCCTGATTGTTGAGCAGGGTGATGGTCACGTCGTCCTTGGCCACGCCCGGCAGCTCCATCTCGATGACCAGGGAGTCCTTGGTCTCCACGATGTTGGTGTTCGGCTTCCAGTCGATGTGAGTGCTGATGCCCGAGGGATAGTTCTTACTGATCTCGATCTCGAAGAACGGGTAGTGCTTCTTGGCCATTCAATCCTCCTTCCGCAGCAGGCCGTGCAGCTCGGTCAGGAACTCCTCCAGGCTCTTGAATTCCAGGTAGACCGAGGCGAAGCGCACGTAGGCCACCTTGTCCAGTTTCTTCAGTTTCTCCATGATCATGCCGCCGATCTTGAAGGTGGGAACCTCCCGGTCGGAACGGGTGAAAAACTCCTCGACTTGCCGGGCCAGCTGCTCGATCTGCTTGGTCTGCACCGGCCGCTTCTCCAGGGCCCGGTAGAGCCCCTTGCGGATCTTGTCCACGTCGAAGGGTTCGCGCCGCCCGTCCTTCTTGACCACCATCAGTGGGATCTCCTCGATCTTTTCATAGGTGGTGAAGCGCTTGCCGCAGTGCAGGCACTCGCGGCGGCGGCGGATGTAGAGTCCGTCCTTGCTCTCGCGCGTCTCGATCACCTTGTCGGCGTTCTTAGCGCACTGCGGGCAGTTCATCCTTCTTCTCCATGCGGCGGACGGTATGGATGCTCAGGCCCTCTCTCCAGAGGGCGATGAGTCCCAACGCGATCGGCGAGAGCAGCACCAGGAAATGGAAAAGGATGGTGAAGGCCACCGCGGTTTTCGTGCTGATGCCGAACAGCCCGGTCAACGCGTATTTCGCCGCCAGGTCCATGCTGCCGGCCATGCCCGGCGTGGGCACGGCGGCGGCGACGAAGATCACGGACAGGAAAGGAATTACGTCGGGCAGCGCCAGGCGCACGCCGGCGAATCCGTGCATCAGCAGCCAGTAGGAGAACGTGATGATCCCCCAGTGCAGCAGGGAGCAGCCGCCCACCGCCGCGATGCCCTTCCAGCCCAGGTCCAGGCGCAGGGCCCTGACGAAGTGTCCGGCGAAGTCGATCGTCCGTTCGCGGAAGGAGGCCGGCAGCAGCCGGGCGCAGGCCCGGATCAGCTTCTCCGTCCAGGGAAGGAACCTTGGGGAATTGGCTAGGGCGACCAGGAAGAAGACGAAGAACACCAGCGGCAGGAGGAAGAATAACGCCGTCTTCAGCTGCAGCAGCACCGGCGAGGGTCTGCCGGCCCCGCTGAGCAGGTAGGCGGTCAGCAGGACCAGGACCGTCAGCAGATCGAAGAGCCGCTCGTTGATGACGGTGGCGATGGCCTGGCTCTTTTTGATGCCCTCCTTCTCGGCCAGAAGCACCGGCCGGGCGATCTCGCCCAGGCGCCCCGGCAGCAGGTAGGAGATCATGAAGCCGATGAGCGAGAAATTCCACAGGCTGCGGAAGGGAATGTGCCTTTTGAACGGCCGCAGCAGCAGTCCCCAGCGGAAGGACCGTAGGGCGAACTGGGGGAGGGCGATGAGCACGAACAGCAGCGGGTAGACCGGGGGGATCGAGCGCCAGATGCTTCCAATCTCGTTGAAGTCGACGCGGCGCAGGAACAGCCAGACGAAAAACGCCGACAGGGCGCAGATCAACGTGATTTTCCAAGGCTTCATCTGTCAGCCAGTTTAAACTGTTCCGCCGCCCCTGTCAATCGCTTGCCCCGGCGGATCCGCCGTGCTCACGCCTCGTGCCGGGGAAGGTAGATGATGATGGTGGTGCCGCCTTCCGGCTGCGAGTCGATCTCGATCCAGCCCTCGTTCTCCTCGACGATCTCCTTGACCGTGGTCAGACCCAGGCCGGTGCCCTTGTCGCCCTTGGTGGTGAAATAGGGCTCGAAGATCTTGGCGAGGTTCTTTTCGTCGATGCCGCTGCCGTTGTCGCTGGTGCGGATGCGCACGAAGTTCTTCTGCCGGTGGGGGACGAAGATGCGGTCGGCGACGATGCGGATCTCTCCCTTCTCGCGCTGAGCGGCCTGGATGGCGTCCTTGGCGTTGATCAGGACGTTGAACAGCGCCAGCAGGAACTTCTCCTTGTTGATCAGCAACGTCAGTCCGCCCTCGGAGAAGAGGGTCTCGACGTGGATCCGCTTCAGGACGGTCTTCTCCAGCAGGTGGATAACGGTATCGACGGCTTCGCTGGCGTCCAAAATCTCCTTTTTCGGCTTTTCCTTCTTGGAGAAGTCCAGGATGTCCTTGCCCAGGTTGTAGGCACGCAGGGCGACGTCCTCGATCAGCTGGACGCGCCGGGCGTGCGGGTGCGAGCTGCCGGCTTCTTTCTTGAGGATCCCGAGGTGGCCCAGCAGCGTGGTCATCAGGTTGTTGAACTCGTGGGTGAAGCGGCTGAGCAGCTCGCCCAGGGTGCCGAGCTTCTGGGCGTGCAGCAGCTTCTCCTCGAGCTCAGATTTCTCGCTGATGTCCTCCATCTGCAGCACCTCGGCCGGGGCTCCGGGCAGGGGGATCTTGTACAGGGTCAGGCGCAAGACCTTCTCGTCTTCGTGGTCGTACATGACCGAGTAGTTCTCGTAGAAGCGGGGATGGCCGCTCAGCAACACCGAGAAGTAATCCTCCTGCAGGGGGCGGAATGCCGGCAGCAATTCGAAGAACCGCCGGTCCCTGAGCTCGGCCAGCGGCCGCTGCAGCAGCTTCTCGGCGGCCGGGTTCATGGCGATCACTTCGGCGCTCTCGTTGCCGATGACGATGGCCGAGGGGGACTGCTCGACGATCTTCTCGAAGAACTGCTTCAATTCGAGGATCTCGCTCCGCTGAACCTTCAGCGATTCGGACATCTTGTTGAAGACCTCGGCTAGTTCGCCGATCTCGTCGCGGGAGGCTATATTCATGCGCACGTCGTAGTCGCCGGTGGCGATGGCCTCGGCGCCCTTGGCCAGCGTGCTGATGGGTGCCGTGAGTTTCCGGCCCAGCAGCATGCTGGTCACGATGACGAAGAATCCGATCAGCATGGACAGGTACAGCAGGCTGACGATGCTGACCTGCTTGGCCGCCAGGATGTTCTCGATGTTGACGCCGACGAGGATCTCGCCGACCTTCCTTTTTCCGAAGTCCTCGACGGCGAAGCCGTCGATGAGGAAGCGGTCGCCGCCGCCCTGGAAGCGCGTGGCCTTCTGGGTTCCCACCTGGGACGGACGGGGGAAGACCATCTCGCCGTTGCTGTCGGTCAGGGTGGAGGTGATGGGCTTTTTCCCCGTATACAGCATGATCTCGGCGTTGCACTTCTCCTTCAGCTGGTCGGCCAGTTCCAGGTTGAAAGGCATCTCCAGCAGCATGAAGCCCTTGAGCAGGAAGGACTCGGTGTCCACGATGGGGGAGATGGCGGCCAGGCACAGGTGGCCGTCGACGAGAAAGACGCCGGCCTCGCGGATCAGTGGGTCGCGAGCGGTGCTCAGGATCGCCAGCTGGTCCTGGTTGTCCCGTGACACGTAGCGGACCGAGGAGTTCTCGTGAACCAGGACGATCCGCCTTTCCGCATCGAGGATCATGACGTTGATGTTGGCGAAGAAGAAGTTCTTGAACTCCAAGGCGATGGCCAGGTCGTCCAGGCTGTCGGTATTTTCGACGATCTCCTTCAGCTCCGAAAGGAAGAGCGCCTTGCGCACCAGTTCGCCTAGGTTTTCCAGGAACATGCTCTCGGCCACCTTTCGGGCCCCGGCGGTTTCTTCCCTGGCCGTCCGCTCGTAGCGCCGGGATATGGAGAGAATAGAAAAATACAGCGTGGTGATGATGGAGAGAACGGCGATGGTGATCAGGGAGAGGAAGAGTTTGGTCTTGATCCTCATTTGATCCGCATGTCGAAGAGAACCAGCTTGCCCAGCGGGTTGGGCTGGATCTCGGCGATGCGGTGGCTGTAGACGATGACCTTCTTGTCCTGGTACATGGGAACGACCAGGCCGTCGGTGACGACGGCGCGGTCGATTTTCTTGTAGATGGCCAGCCGCTTCCCGGCGTCGCGCTCGTGCCGGGCCTTGGCCAGGAGGTCACTCAGGTCCCGGCGCCCGGCGGCGGTGATGGTGGGCAACCCCTGCCGTTGCAGCTGCTCCGAAAGCAGCGGGAAGAGCATGGTGTCGGGATCGGGGTAGTCGGCGATCCAGCCCGAGTAGGCCAGGTCGAAATCGCCCGCGGCGACGCGGCGCGCCAGATCGGTCCTTTCCAGGCGCGTGAGCTTGAGCCTGACGCCGATCTGCTTGAGGTTGGCGGCGTAGAACGACAGCAGCTGGAAGAGCAGGCCGTCTTCGTTCAGCAGGAGCATCTCCAGCTGCAGCGGGCTCGGGAGCTTCTCTTTCTTTAGCAGGGACCTGGCCAATTCCAGGGAGAAGGTGAAGGCGGGGCCCGGGGGATCCACGCCGATCAGGCCCCGGGGCAGCAGCGTGTGGATGGGCAGCACGAAGTCCTGGAAGACCAGCTTCAGCGTCCGCGGGTCCCAGGCGTGGGCGAGCGCAAGGCGCACCCCCTTGCGATCCAGCGGCGGCCGGGCGGCATTGAGCACGACGTAGGTGACCGAAAGGCTGGGAGCGGCCAGGACCTGCACCCACTTCTGCTTGCGGTAGCTGACCATCTTGGAGATCGAGTAGGCGTGGATCATGTCCAGGGAGCCGTTCAGGAAATTCTTGCTGAGAACCGAGGCCTGGGGCTCGATCAGGTCGACGTACTCGTCGATGGCCGGCCGGCCGCGCCAGTACTCGGGATTGGCCCGCAGGACCAGTCGCTTGTCCCTCTGCCAAGAACTCAGCTTGAAGGGGCCGGTCCCAACTGGCTGGCGGGAGAAGTCGGCTCCGGCCTTCTTCACGGCGTCCGGGGAGACGATGGCGGCGCAGTCGGTGGTCAGCGCGGCCAGGAAGGGGAAGAAAGGCTCGGAGAGGACGAACTGCACCTGGGAGGGACTGAGCCGGCGCACTTTTTCCAGGTAGGTAAAGATGTCGGCGAACAGGGGGAAATCCTCGGTGCGCTTCGGATTGGCCGGGTCCATCTGGCGGAAGAAGGTGAAGACCACGGCCTCGGCGTTGAACGGCGTGCCGTCGTGGAAGCGCACGCCGTGGCGCAGGTTGAAGGTCCAGGTGCGGCCGTCCTCGCTGGTCTCCCAGCTGACGGCCAGCGAGGGCTCGATCTTGAGGGTGAGCGGGTCCAAGCGTACCAGGGTGTCGAAGATGTTGGTGACATAAAAGGAAGACGTGTCGTCCCAGACCCGGGCGGGATCGATGCCGTCGGGTCCGCGCAGGCTGCCGGCGTGCACCACGCGCTCGGCCGGCAGCACGGCCACCAGGAACGGCAGGATCAGGACCAGCCGCCCCAGGCTGTGGCATATTTTTCTCATTGTGCTACTCCTTTGTGGCGTCGCGGAAGATGACCTGGCCGAGGGGAGTGAAGGCCAGGCCTTTCACGCTTTGGTTGTAGGCCAGGATGTCGATCAGGCAGAACAGCGGGATCCACGGGACCTCACGCTTCAGGATGGCCAGGGCGTCCAGATAGATGCGCTCGCGCCTGGCCTTGTTAAGGGTCGTCTTCCCCAGGTCGAGCAGTCGCGTCAGCTCGGGATTCTCGTAAAAAAAACGGTTGCGATGGCCTGGGGAGAACGTGAACAGCGGGTACAGGAAGAAGTCGGGATCGGGGGCGGTGGACCAGCCCATGATCAGCATGTCGTGTTCGTCGCGCCCGGCCAGCTGGACCAGCTCGGCGAAGGGGAGCTTGATCTTCTTGATCGTGACCTTGATGCGGCGGGCCATCACCGCCAGGATATCGGCGATCTCCTGGACGCCTTTCTGGCCATCGAGGAAATACAACGAGCAGGAAAATCCGTCCTGCAGCCCGGCCTGCTTCAGCAGGACGCGGGCGACATCTAGGTCGAAGCTGCTGCGCGGCTGGGCCGCATGACCGGGGTGCAGGGGCGGAGGCAGGGAGGAGTACGCCGGCTCGGCGAGGTTCTGGAAGACCTGCCGGACCATGTTCCCCTTGTGGATGATGTGCAGGAAAGCGGCCCGGACCTCCTTGCGGTCGAACGGCGGGCGCCGGGTATTGAAGCCCAGGTAGTGGATGTCGATCGAAGGATTGCGCAGGAAAGCGACGTGGCTGCGCCGGGACAGCTCGTCGAATTCCTTGCCCGACTGGACCTTCGCCAGGTCGGCGCTGCCGTTGCGGATCTGCAGCAGGCGGCCCTGCGAATCGGGCATCACCTTGAAGATGATGCGTTCCAGCTTGGAGGCCCCGGCCCAGTAATCGGGATAGCGCGTCAGAATCAGCGATTTGCCCCGCGACCAGCTCAGGAAGCGGAAGGGACCCGTGCCGATCGGCCGGAAGACGGCCTCCTGGCGCGCCGATGGCGGCACGATGAAGGCGGCCGAGTCGGCCAGGGCGACCAGGAAGGGAGCGTAAGGCCGCTCCAGGGTGATCTCGACGCTGTAGGGATCCAGGCTGCGAATGTCCTTGATGAAGGAGAACAAAAAGCTCAGGCGCGGGAAGACGCTGCCCTTCTTCTCCAGCCGGATCTGGAACGAATAGAGCACGGCCCGGGCGTCGAACGGCGTGCCGTCATGAAAGCGCACGCCGCGGCGCAGGCTGAACCGCCAGCGCTTGCCGCCGTCCTGGATCCTCCAGGCGGTGGCCAGGCAGGGCTCGACGGCGGTCGAGTTCTTCTTGAAGCGCACCAAGCCCTCGAAGATGTTGGCCGCCACCTCGTTGGAAAAACCGTCGTCCGCCTTCCAGGGATCGAGATTCAGGGCATCGTCCGGTCGCAGGTAGATGACGAAGTCATCCCCGGCGGCGGCCGCGGAATTCGCGGCCAGCATGAGGATCGCCAGCGTCGCAATGATTCGCATTAGTAATCATAGTAGTATAAGGAAGGATGATTTTCAACCGTCAAGATGCCCTGTGCTATCCCGGCGTGGAAAGAAAGGTCAGGCGCTGTGCTTGGCCGGCGGGGGCGAGAGGGGCAAGAAAACGCTGAAGACGGTCCCCCGGCCCGGAGAGCTCCGCACGTCGATGCGGCCGCCGTGCAGGTGGACGATGTGCTTGACGATGGCCAGGCCCAGGCCCGTGCCGCCGCCCTGGCGCGAGCGGGCCTTGTCGGCCACGTAGAAGCGCTCGAAGAGGCGGGGAAGGTGCTGGGGATCGATGCCGCGCCCGCTGTCCTCGACCTCGAGCTGCAGCTCCCCGGCGACGGCGGCAACACGGATGGCGATGCCGCCCCGGTCGGTGTACTTGACCGCGTTGTCCAGGAGGTTGATGAGCATCTGCTCCAGGCGGAAGCGATCGCCTTGGAAAGCGATGGCCTTCGGGTCCGCCGGGAGCGACACGTCGAGGGTCAGGGCTTTTTCGCAGATCCTTTTCTCGAACAGGGCGCGGATGTCGGCGATGAATGCCGGCCAGTCGATTGCCTCGCGGTGCAGCGCGAGTCCCTTCTCTTCCAACTGGGACAGGCTCAGCAGGTCGTTGGTCAGGTCGATCAGGCGGTCGGTATGGCGCAGGATCACGTCCAGGTAGCGACGGTCGTTCCCGGAGGCATCCTCGGCCAGGGTTTCGGTGTAGCCCTTGATGGCGGTCAGCGGCGTGCGCAGCTCGTGGGAGACGTTGGCGACGAAGTCCTTCTTGACCTTTTCCAGCCGCCGCGTTTCGGAGAGGTCGTGGAAAGTGATGACCTTCCCTCCGTCGGCCGGCAGCGGCGAGACGGAGACCAGGAATGGCCGGTGCTGGATCTCGATTTCGGCGAGGACCGGCCCTTCCCTCTCCGCCTGCCGGAGCAGTTCGTCGATCGCCCCCAGGCGCAGCACCTCCCAGTAGGATTTTCCCACCGGCTCGGGATCCTCGACCAGCTCGCGGAGGAGCGGACCGGCGCGGACGATGCGCTCCTGGCCGTCGATCACCAGTAAGCCGTCGGAGATCGACGACAGGATGACCTCCAGCTCGTGCCGTCCCCGGCGAAGCTCGGCGACCATGGTCTTCTGGCTCTCGACCATGGCGTTGAAGTCGGCGGTCAGCTGTCCGAGCTCGTCCCGGCGCCGCGAGCGGACCGGGCTCTCCAACGAGCCGGAGGCGACGTGGCGCGCCGCCTGCGCCAGCTCGCGGATGGGACGCGTCAGGTTGCGCGAGAGGAGGAAGGAGAGGACGAGGGACACGCCGAGGAGTCCCAGCAGCACGGCGGTGATCCGCCAGCGCCAGGGAGCGAGCGTGAGGTCCAGCTCGCGGACGAAGCGGCTCAGGCGCAGGACGGCGACCGTTTTTCCTCCCGCCTTCAGCGGCAGGGCATAGTACATCATGCTCTCGCGCAGGGTGAAGCTGAAGTGGATCTCGGAACGCTCGCGGCCGGAAAAGGCGGCGGCGATCTCGGGCCGGTCCGAGTGGTTCTCCATCTCACGCGGATCCTTCTGCGAATCGGCCAGGACGAGGCCCTGGGGATCGATGACGGTCAGGCGGGTCTCGGTCAGGCCCCCCTTTTCCTTGATCAAGCCGTCCAGGGCGGCCGCGTCCGTGAGCGGCCATAAGGGAGAGAGTTCGGCGGCCACTAGCGTGCCCAGCCGGCTCATGAATTCCTCGGTCGTCTGCAGGTAAAGGGAGCGCAGCTGGCCGATGATCAGGAAGTACAAGGCCAGGGCCAGGGAGACGCTGAGCAGGAAGAAGCCGGCGAAGAACTTCCAGAAAATGCGTTTTTTCATGGTTCGATCTTGTAGCCGACGCCGCGAATGTTCTTGATCAGGGATCCCGCCGGCCCCAGCTTTTCGCGCAAGTGGCGGATGTGGACGTCGATGGTGCGGTCGATGACCGCCTTCTCGTCGCCCCACAGGGTGTCGAGGATCCTCTCACGGGAAAAGACCCAGCCGGGATTACGGCTGAGGATGAGCAGGATGGAGAACTCGGTGGAGGTCAGGATCACCGGCTGGCCGCCGACCACGGCGCTGTGGCGCCCCGGGTCGATGACCAGCATGTCGCCGACGCGGATGATGCCCTTTTCTTCGGGGCCAGCGGAAAGGCTGCGGCGCAGGACCGCCCGCACCCGGGCCACAAGCTCGGGAGGCGAGAACGGCTTGACCATGTAGTCGTCGGCGCCGAACTCCAGGCCGAGGACAATTTCCGGCTTGTCCCCCTTGGCCGTCAGGATCAGGATGGGCAGGGCGCGGGTGCGGACGTCCCTCTTAAGCGCCTGGCAGATGTCCAGGCCGTCGCCGTCGGGGAGCATCAAGTCGAGGACCAGGAGGTCGGGGAGCTGCTTCTCCAGGTAGCGCAGCAGCGGCCGGGCGGCGGCAAAGGACTTGACGGCGAACCCGGCCCGGGAAAGGTGCAGCTGGATCAGCTCCAAAATGTCGAGCTCGTCATCGACCACGGCGATCAGGCGCTTGGTTGCGGGAGCCGGCTTCGGTGAGTTCATTGGGTCCGCTGAATGCCGGGCGGCATCATGGCATCTCCTGGCGATGGCGGACGATGCTGCCCTCGATCATGTAGATGACGTCCTCGGCGATGTTGGTGGCGTGGTCGGCGATGCGTTCCAAGTGGCGGCAGACGCGCAGGTATTCGACCAGCTGGTCGGTGTGCTCGGGGTATTCCTTGATCTCTTCCTTCAAGTGGACGAAAAGGCTGTGCACCATCTCGTCGATCTCGTCGTCGGCGGCGCGCACCCGGTGGGCCAGGTCCGCGTCCAGGCGCACCAGGGCGTCCAGACAGTTGCGCAGCACGTCCTGCACGCGGCCGCAAAGGGGGGCGAAATCGACGGCGGACCCGGGAAGCGTCAAGGTAGAGACGCGCAGGGAGCGCTCGGCGATATTGACCGCTTCGTCGCCGATGCGCTCCAGGTCGTTGTTGATCTTCAGGACGGCGATGATGAAGCGCAGGTCGACGGCCACCGGCTGGTGCAGGGCCAGGATCTTCAGGCATTCCTCCTCGTTGTCGACCTCGAACTGGTCGGCCTCGTCGTCCGCGCCCTGGATGCGCCGCGCCAGCTCGACGTCCTTCTCCTGGATCGAGCGGATGGCCTCCTCCAGGTTCTTTTCGATCATGCCGCCGTATAGAACGATCCGTTTCTTCAGCTTCTCTATCTCTTTCTGCAGGTGCACAGGCATCCGCTCCTCCTGTTCAGCCGAAACGCCCGGTCATGTAATCTTCGGTCCGTTTCTCCCTCGGCTGGGTGAACATGCGCGCCGTCGGACCGTATTCTATCAGGTTGCCCTCGTAAAGAAAAGCGGTGAAGTCGGAGACGCGCGCCGCCTGCTGCATGTTGTGGGTGACGATGATGATGCTGTAGCGGCCGCGCAGCTCGGCGATCAGGTCCTCGATGCGCGCCGTGGCCCGCGGGTCCAGGGCCGAGGTCGGCTCGTCCATGAGCAGGACCTCCGGGTCCACGGCCAGGGCCCGGGCGATGCACAGCCTCTGCTGCTGGCCGCCGGAAAGACTCAGGGCATTGTCATCCAGGCGGTCCTTGACCTCGTCCCAGAGACCGGCCCGCTGCAGGCTCCTTTCGACGGTGGCCTGCAGCTCTCCCTTGCCCGGGCTTTCGTGCAGGCGCCGGCCATAGGCGATGTTGTTGAAGATGGACTTGGGGAAGGGATTCGGCTTCTGGAAGACCATGCCGATGCGCCGGCGCAGCGTCACCACGTCCAGGCGCGGGCCATAGACCTCCTGGCCGTCAAAGAGAAGCCGGCCGGAGGTGCGACCGCCGGGGATCAGGTCGTTCATGCGGTTGATCGAGCGCAGCATCGTGCTCTTGCCGCAGCCGCTGGGGCCGATGATCGCCGTCACCTGGTACGAGGGGAAATCCAGCGTGACGCTCTTCACGGCATGATTGTCCCCGTAGTAGAAGGAAAAGTTCTGGCAGGTGACATGGGCCCGCCGGCCCTCTTCGTTCGCAAGCTGCGGGTCGGTGCGGCCGGATCCGGGTGCGGGGGATGGTTCGATCATGGGTTAGCCTCTCATTCTCTTGCTGATGCGGGCGCGGATCACGATGGCGGCCAGGTTCAGCAGCAGCACCAGCAGCACCAGGGTCAGCACCATGCCGAACTGCACGTGGCGGATCTCGTCGACGGCCTGGTGCTCGGTGGCCAGGTTGTAAATGTTCCAGGGCAGGGCCGGCGTGGGCTGGCTGAACGTCTCCCAAAGCTTCAACGGCTGGCCGACGCTGACTGCGGCGGTGAAGATAATGGGCGCGGTCTCGCCGGCGGCGCGGCCCATGCTGATGATGATGCCGGTGAGGATGCCGGGCAGTGCGGCGGGGAGCAGCACGGTCAACACCATGCGCAGCGGGCTCGCTCCCAGGCTGAGCGCCGCTTCCTTGTAGGCGTGGGGCACCGCCTTGAGCGCCTCCTCTGAGGCGCG
>JAFGST010000200.1 GCA_016934475.1 Candidatus Aminicenantota bacterium
GACCAGCGACAGGTCGAACATCCGCTCGACCTTGGCCAGGCGGCTCTCCTTGTCCCCACCGCCGGCCGGCCCGAACAGCGACTCATCCCTCTGCCATTCCCGCCGGCCCTTGTCCGAAACCACCTCGGCAAGGAAGCGCCCGTCTCCCATGTCGGTGAGCAGGATGTCGCTGCCCGCGGTCGAGCCGGGGCCGCCTCCCACCGAGGTGCAGAAGCAGCATTGGTCGCTGCGCGAGCAGGAAACGCCGATCAGTGTCGTCCGCTGCAGGCGGGCCGAGAACAGGCTGTCGGCTTGATCCCAGTTGAAGATGGCCGCCAGGGCGGCAAAGGCGGCGGCGTCGCAGGGACGCAGGCCGAAGACCACGGTCTCACGCAGCTCGTCCGGGTCGCGTCCACGGAGTTCCAACCGGCCGTCCCGGTCCATGAAGCGGAACAGCTCCTCCACCCTGGGGAACAACGCGGTCTTGGGCGATTGCACGGTCTGCACGTGGTCGAAGCTGACCTCGTCCGGGGATGAGACCTCCGCGAAGTCGATCCGGTCGCCGATCTTCCTGGGCGCCAGGACACGCCGGCCCTCCTGCCGCCACCGCGAGAAGAGCTTCGCCAGGGCTTCGCGGTCGATCGATCGGCTGAGTGTCTCCATGGCTTAGCGGATGAAATCCTCCGGATCGTCGGGCTTGAACGTCGACATGGCGTTTTCGCCATGAACGGCCATGCCGCTGCGAAAAGCGAAGCGCTCGTACACCTCATCCACCAGCCTGCGGTTCAGCAGCTGCAGGGGGATGCCCACCGGGCAGGCCCGGCTGCAGTCGCCGCAGTCGACGCAGCGCCCCGCCAGGTGCATGGCGCGCATGACGTTCCACTCCAGGTTGCCCAGGTCGTGGGCCGGGACCGGAATCCATTGCGGCTGGTTGCACTCGACGGTGCAACGCTCGCAGTAGCACAGCGGGCAGGCGGCGCGGCAGGCATAGCACTTGAGGCAACGGGAGAATTGCTCCTCCCAGAAGCTCCGCCGCTCCTGCAGCCCCATTTCGGCGAATTTCCGCAACTCGGCTTCCTCGGCCGCCCCACGGGGAAAATCCAGCCCGGCCACGTGCTTTTCCACGGCGTCGAGGGTCGCCAGCGGCACGACCTCCCCTCCCGAGGGAGTGACGGCCAGGGCGATCAGGCTGCCGTCGGATACCTGGTTCTCCGCCGCCAGCTGCAGGATCGTGCGTAGGACGGCGGGAATGGCGACCAGCGCCGCCTTGCCCAGCCGGCGCACCTCGGGCTTCCGCAGATACACGGCCAGGTTCTGCAGACAGGTTTCATCAAGGACCAGGGCGTCCACGGCGGAGGCTTCGCGGACAAAAACCGCCCGCGCCGCGGCGGCGCTGCCCCGGCCGTAGCCGATGACCACCTGCACCGCTCCACCGGCCAGCAGCTCGCGCGCCTTGTCCTGCAGCGCCTTCATGCCCGTCCCCCTCACTCGACGCCCATGCCGCGCAGGCGATGGTAATCCGTAAACGGTCCCAGCCCGTGGATGCGCTCGGCGGTCTCGTTGACCAGCCGGGCCCACTTGGCCCCCTCGGCGGCCGAGACCCAGGAGAACTGGATGCGGCGCACGTCGATGCCCAGGAAATCGAGCAGCGCGCGGAAGACGATCCAGCGCCGGCGGGCGTGGAAATTACCGCTGCTGTAGTGGCAGTCGTTGGGGTGGCAGCCGGAGACGATGATGCCGTCGGCGCCGTTGGCGAAGGCCTTGAGCAGCAGCATGAAGTCGATGCGCCCGGTGCAGGGGAAGCGGATGATGGAGACCTGCGGCGAGTACTTCATGCGGCTCGTTCCGGTCAGGTCGGCGCCGGCATACGTGCACCAGTTGCAGACGAAGGCCACGATCCTGGGACGGAACTCAGGCATCGCCCTCTCCTCGGTTCAACAGGGCCAGCACCTCGGCGTAGACCTGTTCGTGGGAGTAGCCCTGGATGTCGATCGACTTGGTGCGGCAGAGGGCCACGCAGGTGCCGCATCCCTGGCAGAGTCCGGGATTGACCTTAGCGACGGTCTTGATCAGCCCGCCGTCGCGGTTGCGGATCTCCTCCTTCTCGATGGCCTGGTAGGGACAGGCGCCCTGGCAGAGGAAGCAGCCGACGCAGGAAGAGTAGACCGGCGGCGCCTGGCGGTCGACCACGGCGACCAGCGGCTCGCGCACAAGCTCGGACCGGGAAAAGAGGGCGGCCACCTTGGCGGCGGCGCCGGAGGCCTGGGACACCGAATCGGGGATGTCCTTGGGCGCCTGGCAGGCTCCGGCCAGGAAAATTCCGGCCGTATTGGTTTCCACCGGCCGCAGCTTGGGGTGAGCCTCGGCAAAGAACGCGTGCGCGTCATAGCTGACGTGCAGCTTCTGGGCCAGATCCTCGGCCCCGGCGTTGGCCACGGCGGCGGTGGCCAGCACCACCAGGTCGGCCTCGATCTCCAGCGGCCGGGCGCCGAGCAGGGTGTCGGCGCCCTTGACGACCAGCTTGCCGCCGCGCTCATAGATGCGCGACACACGGCCGCGCACGTACTGCACGCCGTCCTCCTCCATGGCCCGGCGCACGAACTCCTCGTACATCTTGCCGCCGGCGCGGATATCCATGTAAAAAACGAAGGGCTTGCCCTGGTGGACCTTGTGCTTGTAGAGCATGGCATGCTTGGCCGTGTACATGCAGCAGATCTTGGAGCAGTACTCGATGCCCTTGGCCGGGTCGCGTGAGCCGGCGCAGGCCACGAAGACCACGGTCTCGGGGACCTTGCCGTCGGACGGCCGGCGTATTTCGCCGAGGGTCGGGCCCGAGGCCGAGGCCAGCCGCTCGAACTGCAGGCCGTCGATGACGTCCTGGAAGCGCCCATAGCCGTACTCGGGGAAGAAGTCGCCGTGCTTGATGTCGAAGCCGGTGGCCAGCACCACCGCCCCGACCTCGGCTTCGACGATTTCGTCCTCCTGGTCGAAGCGGATAGCCTGGGTGGGACACACCTTTTCGCACAGGCGGCACTTGCCCTTCAGGAAATACGTGCAGTGATCGCGGTCGATGACCGGCTTGTTGGGCACCGCTTGCGGGAAGGGGACATAGATGGCCGGCCGCAGGCCCAGGCCGGCGTCGAACTCGCTGGGGATCCTTCGCGTCGGGCACTTCTGCGTGCAGAGCCCGCAGCCGGTGCAGAGCGTTTCGTCCAAGCCGCGGGCCTTGCGGCGAATGCGCGCCTTGAAGTTGCCGATGAAGCCCTCCAGCCCTTCCAGCTCCGAATAGGAGTAGAGGGTGATGTTCGGGTGCTGGGCCACCTCGACCATGCGCGGGGTCAGGATGCACTGCGAGCAGTCGAGGGTGGGGAACGTCTCGGAAAGCTGAGCCATGTGGCCGCCGATCGAGGGCTCCTTCTCCACCAGGATCACCCGATGGCCGGCATTGGCGATGTCCAGGCTGGCCTGGATGCCGGCGATGCCTCCGCCCAGCACCAGCGCCGTCTTGGTCACCGGCACTTGGATGGGCTGCAGGGGCTTGCCCTTTTTCACCTTGGCCACCAGCGTGCGGACGATGTCCAGGGCCTTGGCCGTGGTAGCCTCGCCCTTCTCGTGGACCCAGGAGCAGTGCTCGCGGATGTTGGCCATCTCGCAGAGGAAGGGATTCAGGCCCGCCTCGGCGCAGGCGCGGCGGAAGGTGGGCTCGTGCATGCGCGGCGAGCAAGCGGCCACCACGACGCCGGTGAGGCCCTTCTCGCGGATAGCGCTCTGGATCAGCTGCTGGCCGGGATCCGAGCACATGTACTTGTAGTCGACGCTGTGGGCCACCCCGGGCAGCTTGGCCGCTTCGGCGGCGACCTTCGCGCAGTCGACTGTGGCGCTGATGTTCTCGCCGCAGTGGCAGACGAAGACGCCGATGCGCGCCAAGGTCAATCCACCTTTTTAGCCGTCGCGGCGGGCGACCCGGCGGAAGACCCCGATGAGGGGGCTGAGGCCGGGGAGTCCCCGGAGGCAAACTGCGACCCTGCGGCTGACTGGGCAGACGCAGGGACTATCAAGGCCGACGGGGATACTTTGTGCCTCTGCAGTCCGAGCTTCCTCGGTGCCAGGCCCAGGGCCAGGCCCAGGGCCTGCGTGATATACATGACGGGGATACGGTACTTTTTCCCGGCGCGCTTCTCGATGTTCGGCCGGCGCATGTCGAGGTTGAGATGGCACATCGGGCAGGCGACGATCACGGCCTCGGCTCCGCGCGACACCGCATCCTCGAGGATGAGGCCGCTCAGCTTGGCCACCAGGTCGGTGCGCGAGACCGAAAAGCCGGCCCCGCAGCACTCGGTCTTGAAGGCCCAGTCGATGGGATCGGCGCCCAGCTTCTTCATCAGCCGGTCCATCGACTGCGGCTCCTCGGGGCGGTCGAATCGGACGACCCCCGCCGGCCGCACCAGCAGGCAGCCGTAGTAGCAGGCCACCTTGCGGGCAAACGGCTTCTTGACCCGTCCCTCCAGGTCGGGGATACGGCCGAGCCACTCGATGATGTTGACCACCTCCGCCGAGCCTTCGTAGGGGGCCTCGACCAGGCCGGCGATCCGCCGGCGCAGCGCCTCGTCCTCGTTCAGCTCGTGGCGGGTCGTCTTAAGCCGGCTGTAGCAGGCGGCGCAGGGGACCAGTACCTCGTTCATGCCCTCCTTCTCGGCGGCGGCCAGGATGCGCGCCGGCAGGGCCAGGGACAGGTCGCGGTCGAGGTTATGGGCGGCGGTGGCCCCGCAGCAGTTCCAGTCGGGGACCTCGGGCAGGTCTCGGCCCAGGGCGGCGGCGACGGCCATGAGCGACTCGTTGTATTCCCGGGCCGAGCCCTTCATTGAGCAGCCGGGGTAGAATCCGGTCCTCACGGGCGGTCCTCCCTGGCCCGCAGGGTCCGGGAAAAGATGCGTTTCAACCACCGGCGGTCGCGAACGCGCTCAGGCAGCAGGTGCAGCTTGCCGACCAGGAACATCCACGGGGCCTGAAGCATGTCCTGCAGGAAGTGGCCGCTGCGCAGCTTGTAGTCGACCACCTGGCCCATCTCGAACA
>JAFGST010000201.1 GCA_016934475.1 Candidatus Aminicenantota bacterium
CGTTGAACTCGGGCAGCAGGTAGTGGAACTGGAAGATGAAGCCGATGTTCTCGTTGCGGAAGGCGGCCAGTTCGTTGACGTTGCGCTCGCGGATGGGACGGCCGTCGAATTCGATCTCGCCCGAGGTCGGCGGATCGAGCAGCCCCAGGCAGTTGAGCAGCGTACTCTTGCCCGATCCCGAAGGGCCGATTAGGGCGGTGAAGCCGCCGCGGGCGACTTCGATGCTGACGTCGTGAAGCACCGGAGTGTCGACCCGGCCGAAGTAGGTCTTGTTCAAGGAGCGGGTGCGCAGCACGGCGTCAGCCATTGCGGATCACCTCGATGGGCGAGAGGCGGCGCGCCCTACGCGCCGGGACGGTGGAGGCGATGATGGCCGCCGCCAGGGCCAAGGCGATCGGCGTCGCCAGGGTGCGCACGCTGACCTCCAGGCCGAAAACGGCGCCGGTGCCGGCGACGAAGCCGTAGCCCATGAGCAGGCCCAGCGCCAGCCCCAGCAGCGAGCCGACGCCGCCCAGCAGCAGGCCCTGGATGACGAAGATGCGCGAGGCGCTGCGGTCGGTCGTCCCCATGGCCTTGAGGATGCCCAGCTGCCGCTGCTTCTGCACCGCGGCGATGCCCAGCACGCTGGCGATGGCCAGGGAGATGCTGACGATGACGAAAAACTGGATGGTGACCGAGGAGGTGCTCTGCGAGCGCAGGGCCGTCAGCAGCTCGCGGTTCTTCTCCTGCCACGACTCCAGTTTCACCCGGTCGTACTGCCGGCCGTAGTCGCGGGCGACGGACTCGGCGCTGAAAACGTCGGCCACTTGGACCTCGACGGCCGACACCCCCTCGATGGCGAAGAAGCTGCGTACCCGGTCGAGGGAGGCCGCCACCAGTTCGTTGCCGGCCGCCGCTCCCAGGTCGAAGATGGCTCCGACGCGCAGGAACACCCGGCCGCCCCGGTCGTTGCGCAGAGTGAATTTGTCGCCCACCTGCAGGCTCAGACGTTCGGCGATGCGCCGTCCCAGCAGTGCCGAGTCGGAGGTTAGGTCGGGAATGCCGGCGATGGTCTTCTCCCTGATCCTGTAGATGTCCAGTCCTTCGGAGGCGACCAGACCCTTGACGGCCACGGCGACCACCGCTGCGCCGCGCTCGATGAAGCCCTGGCCGTTGGCTACGGGCGCGGCGCGCAGTACCCGCGGATCGCGCCGCAGGTCGTTGAGGTATGGCAGCCAGGAATGGATTTCGCTGCGCTCATCGATCAGCACCCGGCCGCGGTCACGCTGGGCGTTGCCGTCGCTCTCAACGCTCGCCCGCGGCAGGCGGTCGGCGGGCAGCACCTGGATGTGGGGCGACGAGCCGACGGTGTTGGCGATCAGGCTGATCTGCAGGCCGCTGATCAGCGCCGAGAGGAAGAACTGCACCGCCACGCCGACGGCGATGCCCAGCACGATGAGCAGCGTCTGACCCCGGCCGCGCAGGAGGAAGCGCAGGGCGATCATCCACTCGTAACGGTTGCGGCGTCCCTTCATTCGGGCAGCGCGATGCGAGCGCCCTCGGGGAGATTGCGTACGCTCACCCATTTCTCGCCGATGGCGGTGAACTCCAGTGCTGTCTTTTCGATGCCCCGCCCCCGGCGCAGCAGGACGTAGCTGCCACCGTCTTCACGGAGGACGTAGCGGGCGGGCAGTGCCAGCACGCCGGCGTTGACACCCGCCCGGCGTTTCCCGCGGATCGCCACGCTGCCGGTCATGCCGTGCTTGATGAAGGGCCGCTCCTCCTCGACCTGCAGCCGCAGGCCGCAGGTTCCCTTGTCCAGGTCGATGACCGAGCACACCAGGCTGACGACGGCTTTCACTTTTTCGCTGGGGAAGGCGTCGAAAACGATGACGGCGGGCAGGCGGGTCTCCAGGAAGTTAAGCTCCTTCTGGTCGACGTTGGCCTCGAGCACCCAGGGCTTTCGCTCCAGGACGGTGACGACCCTCTCTCCCGTCGCCACCGCCTCGCCTCGCTGGACCGCCAGGTCGACCACCGTGGCGTCGTAGGGGGCCACGACGCGCTTGTCGGCGACCGCGCGCCGGGCCAGCTCCACCTGGGCACTCAGCGCGTTGAGCTGGTTGATCAGCTCGGCGGAGGCGCCGCTCCGCTTGTAGGAGTCGATCTGGAGCTGGACCTGGTTGAAGCGGGCCTGGGCCGTATCCAGTGCCGTCCCGGCCCTCTCCCACTCCACCTTGGAGACGGCGCCGGCCTGGTACAGGGAGCCGATGCGCTCGGCGTGGCTGCGCGCCTCGTCCAGGGAGGCGCTGGCGTCGTTCAATTGCTCGCGCAGGCGCGGGTAGACCTCCTCCCTGGCGTTGACCATCTTCAGCTTGACGCCCTCGTAGTTGCTCAGGGCGATGGCCAGGTTCTGCCGCTCACCGAAGTCGTCGATCTGGACCAGAAGCGTCCCCTTCTTCACCCGCAGTCCTTCGCTTGCCGGGATGGCGACGACGTCGCCTCCGGCCTTGGCCACCATGTCGTAGGGCTTGGGGAAGCTGACCACGCAGCTGGCCAGGATTGAGTAGTCGACGTCGATCCTCTTCAGGACGAAATCCTCGCCGGCCGGGCGGCGCAACAGGAATGCGGACAGAATTGCCAGCAAGGCGATCGCCAGAGCGATGAGGATGATTCTTTTCTTCATGGTGGGATAATTATACCTAATATAGTCAGACTTATACAAGTCCTTGCCGTGCGGCAACCGGTTGGGGATTGGGCGGCAGGGCCGGAATGTAGGCCTTTGCTTTTTCCATTTTGCAAAAAGTATTGCTTTTGTTTTTCGAACAAGGGTACAATCCAATCCAAACAAGCTCCCGCAAGCAAGGAGGAACGATGCAGAATGCGAAAAATGGCTATAGCAGAAGAAAATTCATATTCAAGACGGTCGGCGGCGCGGCGGCGGCCGGGCTGCTGGGAAAGGCGGGTCTGCCGCTCGCCGGCCAATCCGCCAAGGTGACGGCCGCAACCACGCAAGCCGAAAAGAGCCCCATCACCCGCGTGCTGGGCCGGACGGGCATCCGTGTGCCCATCGTCTCCATGGGGGTGATGAACGCCGACAATCCGGCCCTGGTTCGGCGCTCCTTCGAGATGGGCATCCGCCTCTTCGACACGGCCTGGACCTACCAGAGGGGACGAAACGAGGAGATGGTCGGGAGCGTCATCAAGGAACTGAAAGCGCGCGAGCAGGTGGTCATCGCCACCAAGGTCCCGCCGCCGCGGCCCGAAATGATGGACCAGATGGGCGACAAGCTGATCGAGCAGGAATTCCTGGCGCGCCTGGACCAGTCGCTGGCCCGGCTGCAGACCGACTTCGTCGACATCCTGTACATCCACAACGTCAGCGATCCGGCGACGCTCAGGCGGCCCGGGCTGCTGTCGGCCATCGGCAAGGCCAAGAAAACGAATAAGGCCCGCTTCGTCGGTTTCTCCACCCACCGCGGCATGACCGAGTGCCTGGAAGCCTCCGTCCTGGACGGAAGGTTCGACGTCATCCTGACCGTCATCAACTATTCCATGCACGACGACAAGGCGCTGCTGGCGGCGATGAGCAAGGCGGCCAAGGCCGGGATCGGCCTGGTGGCCATGAAGACGCAGTGCAAGCAGGCCTGGTACCGCGAGGCCATGCCGGACGAGCTGAAGCCGTTTTACGAGGGGACCATCTGGCATGCCGCCCTGCTCAAGTGGGCGCTGCGTCTGGAGTCGGTGACCACCGCCGTGCCGGGGTACACGGCGTTCGATCAGCTCGAGACCGACTGGCCGGTGGCCTTCGGTCTGGAATACACGCCGGACGAGGTCAAGTTCCTCTCCGACCATGGTGTGCGCCTGGCCTTGAGCCACGCCTGCCGCCAGTGCGGCGGCTGCGTGGCGTCCTGCCCCTCCGGAGCGGACGTGCCTTCGCTGGTCAGGGCGCACATGTACGCCGCCGATTACGGCAATTTTTCCGAGATGCGCCGGGCTTTGGACGAGATCCCCGCCGGCCGGGGCCTGGAGGCCTGCGCCGGCTGCGGCGAATGCGCCGCCGCCTGCGTGCGCGGCGTCAAGATCGCCCGCCGCCTGGACGAGCTGAAGTCGATCTTCGCCTGAGCCCTCTCAGCGCGGCGATGGCTTTGCCGAGCGGGGGATAGAGGATCCTTTCCTCGGTGATCAGGGCGGAGATCAGCGCGGCGGGCGTCACGTCGAAGGCCGGGTTGTAGACCGCCGTTTGCGGGCGGGCCGTCGCCCGGCCCATGAACATCCGCACCTCGTCCCCGTCCCGCTCCTCGATGGGGATGCCGTCGCCGTCGGCGGTGGCGGGATCGATGGTCGAGAGGGGCGCGGCGACGAAGAACGGGATGCCGTGATGCCTGGCCAGCACGGCCAGGGAGTAGGTGCCGATCTTGTTGGCCGTGTCCCCGTTGGCGGCCACGCGGTCGGCCCCGACGATTACCGCCTGAGCCATCTTTCTCTTCATGACATACCCGGCCATGCTGTCCGTAATGAGGGTGACGGGAATGCCGTCCTCCTGGAGCTCCCAGACGGTCAGGCGTGCTCCCTGCAGGTAGGGGCGGGTCTCGCCGGCGATGACCGAAACCTTCATGCCGTTTTCGACGGCGGCGCGCACCACCCCCAGAGCGGTACCGTAGCCGGCGGTGGCCAGGGCGCCGGCGTTGCAGTGGGTGAGTACCGTGTCGCCGCTTTTCAACAGTTTCCGCCCGTTGCGGCCGATGGCACGGTTGACCTCGTAGTCCTCGCGATCCAGGCTTTGGGCGGCGGCAAGCAATTCCCGGCATAGGCGCGGGAAGTCGTTTCGGCTTTGCGCGAAGACCGCCTCGATGCGCGCCGCCGCCCAGAAAAGATTGACGGCGGTAGGCCGCGTCGTGGTTATAGTTGAAACGATGTCCCTGAACGCCTTCTCCAGGAAGCCCGGCCGCCCCAGGTCGGGGCTGGCCTCCAGCCGGGACACGCCGAGGGCGATGCCGTAGGCGGCGGCGATGCCGATGGCCGGGGCACCGCGGATGACCATATCCCGGATGCTGCGCGCCACGTCGTGGTGGTCGCGGTGGACGACGAATTTCTTTTCGCCGGGAAGCCGTCGCTGGTCGAGCATGACCAGCGCATGGTCTTTCCATTCGATGACAGGGTACATGGCTTTTCTCCTTGTTTATCGGCCCTAAGTATTATATTGGAACTGGAACTCGCCGACAAGCGGATGGGATCAGGGAAGAAAAGAGGGGAGAGAGGGAAGAGAAAGCGGCAAAAGGCCTTTTTTTCCCCTTCCCCTTGTTTTTTGACTTTGGTTATGGTATTTTAATCGGGTACAGTTTTCACATGGAAAACCCATTCCAGAATGAAACACGTCGGCTTGGCATATCAATCAGATAAAGATTTCCGTCTAATCGCTTATGAATGCGACAAGCAAGGGAGGATCGCATGAGGAAAGCAGGAACAGTTGTGCTGATACTCGCGGTGGCCGCGTTGTTTTCTTGGGGGCAGAACCTGGAAAACGCCGGGATCGACTACACGACGGCCTTGCAGAAAAAGCCGGGATCCGAGAGGATCGCGGCCTTTGAAGCCTATATCAAGAATTACCCCAATCCGGCCCAGAATGTCTTCACCAAGCTGGCCTACTACTGGCTGACGGTCGACAACTACAACTCGAAGCACTTCGACAAGGCCATCCGCAACGGCGAGAAAGCCGTGGCCCTGGGCGGCATGGAGGCCAAGCTGGAAGCGGGGCTCTACCTGATCCTGGGCAGCTCCTATGGGGCCGGCAACAACAAGGACAAGGCCCTGCAGTGGGCCGACAAGGCGGTCGCCTTCGCCCAGAAGAACGGCATCGGCGACATCGCCAAGCAGGCCCAAGCCCTGAAGAACGAGCTGAGCGGGGGCGGCAGGAAGCCGGCCCGGGAGCTGACCAGTCTGGAGAAGATCGGCGTGCTCTACAACGCCAAGAAGTACGGCGAGGCCATCGCCTTGTACAACTCCTTCGGCCAGAACGACAAGAACGACGAAAAGATCTTCGAGATCTACGCCCGTAGCCTGATGAAGTCGGGTAAGCTGGACGCGGCCCTGAACGAATTCAGCGATGCCTACGCCAAGAGCAAGAAGGGGATCAACGCCGAACGCCTGGGCAATATCTACCTGGCCAAGGCCGAGAGGGATAAGAAGTTCCTGGACAACGCCATCGTCTACCAGCTTGAGGCCGGTCTGCTCTATGGCAAGGAAAAAAACGGCAAGCGGCGCGATGCCCTTATGACCAACGCCAAGTACTGGCTGTACGAGAAATACGACTACAACAACAAGATCAAGAAATACAACGCCTCGGTCAAGCCGGTCAAGGCGGCTCCCAGCAACGAGAAGGAGATCAGCCGCCTGCAGTTCGAATACAACAAGCTGGAGCGGGAGTTGGCGCGCAAGTACCAGGACATCGAGATGCCCATGTACGAGCAGGACAAGCTCGATGCCATCCAAGCCAAGATCAACGAGCTGAAGAAGGGTGCCAATGCTCCAGCCAACGATCCCAACGCCGCCTTGGCCCAGGAGCTCGAAAAGGAGAAGGTGCGCATCGAGGCCGAGTTCAAGTCCCTGAACGACCAGGCCAGGAAGAGGCTGGGGCTTTAGAGAAGTAACGATCTCTCGTGACGCGTGACGCGTAACGCGTGACGAGTGAAGGCAATAAAAAGGGCGGCTGGATGAGCCGCCCTTTTTTTTATTCAACCAACTCGGGTTTCAGTACTGGCTAATACTTTTTACTTTATGAATAGTTTGGGGTATTGCTGTTCCGCGTCACGCGTCACGAATGATCGCTATGTTCAATTCCTCGACTTTGACCTTGCTCAAGCTGAAAAACGCCTTGAGGTGGAAGTAAAACAAAACGAACAGCCCGTAGAAGACGACGTTGGGGCCGGGAAGGAGGGCGACGAAGGCGGTGAAAGGCATGAGCAGCGCCTCGACGATGACGTAGAACAGCCGTCGGTCGCGCTTGCGGCGCATCCATAGTCCCAGGGCGCGTCGCACATCGGTCTCGGTCATGGCGCCGGCGCGGACTTCGATGCGGTGAAGGGGAAGGCGGCCCAGCAGCCGCTGCAGCGACAGGTAGCGCAGGATTCCCGGGGCGTATTCCCGGAGCACCCCGATGCCCTTGCGCACCAGGCTGTTGCTCGCATCCAACTCCGGGATATCCAGCAGTCGCACGGCGCGGTCGGGCGGGGGCGAAATCTCGATCGTGACGGGCGTTTCGGGTTCCATCAGAAGCAGATTATATAGAAAAGATTGAAGAAAGCAACTGAACTTGGCATACGGTATACGGCTGACGGCATACGGCTAAAGGCAACGGCAAAGGATCGATCGAGGTCGGGCTTTTCGGTTGCCGTGCGCCTTACGCCGTACGCCTTACGCCGAGGACTGTGTCTTAGAACTCTATTTCCTCCAGCCGCGGGCGATCAGGAAGACGCCGAACACGATCAGGATCGAGGGCCAGAAGAAGTGGCGGACGTAGTAGCGCACCCATCCGTAATAGGGATTGAATATGGGCATGTTGTGCAGCAGGAAGATGGCGCCGATGACGATGAGCAGGATGCCCAGGAACAGGGGGATGCCCTCGCTGGCGCTCTGGCGTGGGGTCTGCCCCGCCGCCGCCTCGGGAGGCGCCGCCTCCTTGCTCTGCACGACGACCCTTTCCAGGGGCTCGTAGGGGATGACGATCAAGGCGATGATGTAGGCCAGCACCGCCGAGCCGCCCACGAAGAACAGGGCGACGGCGATCAGGCGGACGATGACCGGGTCGATCTCGAAGTATTCGGCGATGCCGCCGCACACGCCGCCCAGCATGCGGTTTTTGCGGCTGCGGTAGAGACGTTTCATGTGACCTCCTCGGGCCTCGCCCTTAGATCGTTATAACGCAGGTCAGGAGCGAAAAGTTCAAACTCTTGGCGTACGGCGGACGGCATACGGCAGCCGCAAAATCCGAACTAGACCGTTACTTTGCTGTTGCCGTGGGCCGTAAGCCGTATGCCGTAAGCCGAACTCTGATAAATCCCTGTTGACAAGTGGCCGAATTCATATTATTATTCAAATGGCGAACAAAAGGCGAACAAACGATGACCAGGAAGCAGAAGCTCGTTTTGGACAGGATCAGCGAATTCCGGCGCCGCAGGGGCTATTTCCCGACCGTGCGCGAGATTGCCGCCTTCTCCGGCTTCTCCTCGCCGGCGACCGTCCAGGCCTACCTCAAGCGCCTGCTGCGGCGCGGGGCCTTGCGCCGCGAGGGGCGGGGCTGGGAGTTGCCCGGCGCGCCACCGGGCGACAGGGGACTGGCCGTGCCGCTGGTGGGCATGGTGCCGGCCGGCCCGGCGCTGGAGATGTTCGCCGAGCTGGGCGACGAGGTCGTCCTACCCGAGTGGATGGCCGAGAGGGGGGGCGACGTCGTGGCCTTCCGCGTCCAGGGCCAGAGCATGAAGGACGCCTACATCCAGGACGGCGACCTGGTGCTGATCCAGCGCGCCGAGAAGGCCGAGCCCGGACAGATGGTGGTCGCCCGCCTCGATGACGGCTCGCTTACCCTCAAGCGGCTGAAGCGCGAGCGGGACGGCTACGTGCTGCTCCCGGAAAACCCCGACTACGCTCCCATCACCGCCCCCTTCCAGCTGGTGGGCCGGGTGGTGGGCGTGCTGCGCAAATACCGGTGAGAACGCCGTCCGTCCTGCACCTGGACATCGACGCCTTTTTCGCGGCGGTGGAGGAGGCGCTGGAGCCGGCACTGCGGGGCAAGCCGCTCATCGTCGGCGGCCTGGCCCAC
This sequence comes from Candidatus Aminicenantota bacterium, assembly GCA_016934475.1. Taxonomy (GTDB): domain Bacteria; phylum Acidobacteriota; class Aminicenantia; order UBA2199; family UBA2199; genus UBA2199. Next base: position 8,795 of record JAFGST010000201.1, read on the forward strand.
GAGCGCGGGGTGGTCTGCACCGCCTCCTACGCGGCGCGGCGCTTCGGGGTGCACTCGGGCATGGCCCTGCGCACCGCGGCCCGCAAGTGCCCGCAGGCCGTCTTCCGCCGCGGCCGCTTCCACCTTTATCACCGCATCTCCGGGCAGTTCTTCGCCTGCCTGCGCCGCTTCTCGCCGCGGGTCGAGGA
>JAFGST010000202.1 GCA_016934475.1 Candidatus Aminicenantota bacterium
GAGGATGCTCCGTTGCTCGCTGCTCGAAATGGGCACTCCGGCCGAGACCTCCGCCGTCGGGCGGCGCCTTTCGCATGCCGCCGTCGCCGCCAAGGTCAAAAGCAATGCAATCCAGCTTCGCCAGCACGGGGCGCGCGTGATTCTCCTGTCCATGGGTTGGTCTCCCTTCATGGTTCTTCCTGCCACGATCATACGAAATGCGGGTGGAAAATCAATGTCCTGCCCGGGAAAATTCATTCGAAAAAACGGAATGAGGGAACAGGGAACGCCAACCTCAGAAGGGACTACTGCTCCTCGCCGCAGTAGGGGCAGACCTTGACGCGGCGGCCGGTGGCTTTGCGGCAGTTCCAGCAGACATGGTCGGTGCGGCTCTCGCGGGCCTGGATGCGCTTCTGAATGTCCTTCAGTTCGCTGGCATAGTCGCGGTTGCGTTCGCCCATGTGCTCCAGGTCGTGCAGCACGTCCTCGGCGTGGGCGTACCGCGATTTCAAGTCCGCGGCCAGCGTCTTCATGATCACCCAGTTCAACTCCGGGGAGACCTGGGGATTCTTCTGCCCCAGGGGGGTGAACTGGCCGGCCTTGGCCCGCTTGTAGATCTCCATGGGATTGGCCAGTACGATGGGAGGGAATCCCGCCACCATCTCGTAGAACAGGCTGCCCGCCGAGTAGATGTCCGAGGCAAAGACCGCCTTGCCCTCGAACTGCTCTGGGGCCATGTAGGGGGGAGATCCGATCTTGGTCGTGGCGAATTGCTTTTCCTGCAGCAGGGTCGAGGTCCCGAAGTCGGCGATCTTGACGTCGTTGTCAGGGTTGATCAGGATGTTGGAGGGGCGGATGTCGCGATGGATCACCGACTTGCGATGGGCAAAGGCCAGCGCCGAGAGGATCTGCTTGAAATAACGCAGGGCGGTCTTGACCTCGAGGCTGCCCGACTTGTCCAGTATCTTCTCCAGATCGGTCCCCTCGATGTACTCCATGACCATGATCAGGATGTGGTCGATGATGTCCACCGTCAGCAGCTTGACGATGTGCGGATGATCCAGGAGCCGGGTCTGCAGCACCGACTCCTGGAGCAGCTTGTCGGCCTGCATGCTCGTGCGGTGGGGGATCTTCAACGCCCGCTGGCACTTCAGGATGGTGTCCTCGGCGAGGTACACCGTCCCGAATCCGCCGCTGCCCAGCTTCTTCAGGATCTTGTACTTGCCGATCTGTCCCTTGAGTTCAATCATTTTTTAGGATGGCGACGATGCGGATGTACTCTTCGCCGTCGATGGACAGCCGCCCGTCCACTTCTTCGGCGGCCGAATAGAAGCGCCTCTCTCCCATCAGTTCAGCCGGTCGTTCTCGAGCCGGCTTTGCCCCCTCGCCACATCCATCTCGCGCAACTTCTTGAACAGCTCGGTCTCCTGGCGCGAGAGACTGCGCGGAGTCACGACCTGGACCTCGACCAGCAGGTCGCCCCGGCTCCAGCGGTTGATTTGGTGGAAACCCCGGTTGCGAATCTTCAGGATCTGGCCGGTCTGGGTCCCGGCCGGGATCTTGATCTTCTCGGTACCTTCGAACGTCTGGATGCTGACCTGGTCCCCCAGCGCGGCCTGGGAAAAGCTGACCGGGAGGCGGACGAGCAGGTCGTTGCCCTGCCTTTGGAATTTCTTGTCCGCCGTGAGCCGCACCACGATGTAGAGGTCGCCGGGAGACCCTCCCTGCCGTCCGCCCTCACCTTCCCCGCTGACACGCAGGCGGTTGCCCTCGTCGATCCCAGCCGGAAAGGTCACCTTGATCTTCTTCCTTTCCCGCTGGCGGCCTTGCCCGCGGCACGTGGGGCAGGGGTGGCTGACGACCTTGCCCGTGCCCTGGCAGGAAGAGCAGGTCGTGGACATGGAGAAAAAGCCCTGGGAGACGCGGACCGTGCCGCGGCCGCCGCAGCGTCGGCACGGTTCGGGGCTGTGCCCGGGCTCGCTCCCCGAACCGTCGCAGGCGGGGCAATTCCTCTCCCGCTCCACCTCAATCTCCTTCTCCACGCCCAGGAACGACTCCTTCAAGGTCAGCGCCACCTCCAGCCCCAGGTCGCTGCCCTTGCGCGGGCCCCGGCGCTGTCGGCCCCCGGCAAAGGGACCGCCGAAGCCGAACATGTCGCCCAGGATGTCACTGAAATCGGAAAAGATGGAGTCGGCGAAAAAGCCGAAATCCGAGCCTCCCCCGCTGCGCAGCCCCTCGAACCCGTACTGGTCGTAGATTTGCCTTTTTTCGCTGTTCCCCAGGACCGAATAGGCCTCCGACGCCTCCTTGAACTTCTCCTCGGCCTCGGGATTGTCCCGGTTGCGGTCGGGATGGTGCTGCAGGGCCAGTCGGCGATAGGCTTTCTTGATCTCGTCGGCGCCGGCATGGCGGCTGACCCCGAGGATCTGGTAATAGTCTTTCTTGGCCATGCGCTCCTATTTGGAAAATTCGGCGGTGAGGATGCTGTTGATCATGATGCGGTAATTCTTCATCTTCTTCAGCAGCCCCTCCAGCAATTCCACGTCGTTGCCCTCCAGGGCCTTCTCGGTGCGGCTGATCAGCGAATCGATCTCGGCGCCGTCGTGGGGGGTCAGCTTCTCGATGTAGCGCTGGTAGTAGAATTTGACCGTGTCCCACTCCTCCTTCAGCTGCAGCTTGGCCTTGGCCAGGCGCAGCTCCATCCGGTCCTTCTCTTCGTACTTTTTCGCATCCTGCACGATGTTCTCAATTTCCTCGGGAGAAAGGCCGGTTGACGGCTGGATCTTCATGCTCTGGCTGAGCCCGGTCGCTTTGTCCTGGGCCGAGACGCGAACGATGCCGTTGGCGTCGATCTCGAACGAGACATCGATCTGCGGGATGCCCTTCAATGTCTGGGGAATGCCCACCAGGTTGAAGAAGCCGAGCGACTTGTTCCCCGACGCCGTCGACCGTTCACCCTGGAGAACATGGATCTTCACCGTCGTTTGGTTGTCGGTGATGGTGGTGAAGGTCATCGACTTCTTCGTGGGAATAGTGGAGTTGCGCTCGATGATCTTGGTGAACGTGTCGCCCTTGGTCTCCACTCCCAGGGAGAGCGGGGTGACGTCCAGAAGCAGAAGATCGCGGACCTTGCCCTTGATGATCTCGGCCTGCAGGGCCGCTCCCTGGGCGACCACTTCCTCGGGATTGATCTGGATGTCGGGCGGCTTGGCGAAAAACTGCGACATCCTCGAGAAAATGAGAGGCATGCGGCTCTGGCCGCCGACCAGGATGGTCCGCTCGATCTGCTCCGGCTTGACGTTGATGTCGTCCAGCGATTTCCGAATCAGTTCCAGGGTGCGGTCGATGAATTCGCTGGTGAAGGACTCCAGCTGGGAGCGGGCGAGCTTTTTCTGGAAATGGTAGTTGGAGCCGTCGCTGAAATGGTGCAGGTAGGGGACCGAGACCAGGGTTTCCTGGTCGAAGGACAATTCGATCTTGGCTTTCTCGGCCACCTGGATCACCCGCTGCACGACTTCCTTGTTGTCGCGCAGGTCGACGGCGGTTTCCCTCTCGACCTCGTGAAAGAGCCAGGCGCATATCTGGGCGTCGAAATCGCTGCCTCCCAGAAAGGTGTCGCCCAAGGTGGAAACGACCTTGTAGATATCGCCGTTGACCTCGACGATGGAGATGTCGAAGGTCCCGCCGCCCAGGTCGTAGACGGCATACAGGCCGTTCTTTTTGATCCGCTGCCCATAGGCGATCAGGGCCGAGGTGGGTTCGTTGATGATGCGCGTCACGTTCAGCCCGGCGATCTCGCCGGCCACCTTGGTGGCCTGTCTCTGGGCGTCGTTGAAAAAGGCGGGCACCGTGATGACCGCGTCCCCCACGGCCTCGCCCAGGTAATTCTCGGCAATGCCCTTCAAGTAGCCGAGGAACATCCCGGAGATCTCCTCGGTGGAGTACCTGTTGTCCGCCAGCTTGACCTTGACGTCGCCGTTGGGCGCTTCGACGATCTCATATCCGACCCGCTTGGTGATCTCCCTGACTTCCGGACTGTCGAACTTGCGGCCGATCAGGCGCTTGATCCCCCAAATGGTGAACTTGCTGTTGGTGATCATCTGCCGCTTGGCGGCATTGCCGAAGATCCTTTTCTTGTCATGCGTCTGGGCGATCACGGTCGGGATGACCCGGGCGCCCTCGGGATTGGGGACGATCAGGGCTTCCCGCCCCTCCAGGTAGCTGATGCAGGAATTCGTGGTCCCCAGATCGATGCCGATGTTCTTGGCCATCAGGATCCGGGTTCTCCTTCCGCCGCCGCTTTCGTTGCCGGGATGGCCACCTTGGTCAAGACCGGGCGCAGGAGCTTGTCGTTGTAGACGAATCCCTTCTGAAAAACCTCCACGACCACCGGCTTGCTGATGCCATCGCGCTCTTCCTTGCTCAGGGCCTCGTGGAAGGCCGGGTCGAAATGCTTGCCCAACGCGTCGATCTCGTGGACATGGTACTTCCTCAGCAGCTCGAGGAACTGCTTGCGGATCATCTCCACCCCGGAGACGATGGCTTTCTCGTTCTCCGGACCCTTCACTTTCAGGGCCCGCTCCAGGTTGTCGTAGACCTGCAGCAGGTCCAGCAGGAACTCGCTCAACACGTATTTGTGGAACTCGTCCTTTTCCCTCTTGATGCGCTTGCGAAAGTTGTCCATCTCGGCAAGCCCGCGCAGGTATTTGTCCTTGAACTCGTCGCGCTCGGCGGCGACGCGCTTCAAGACCTCCTCATGGTCCGTCGCCCTGGCCTGGGCCCGGCGCCCCACGCTTTTGCGCCTGTGCCCGCTGTCTTCGTGGGAGCGTTTCCCCGCCGCGTGTTCCTTTTCGCCTTCCGGATCGCTCTCGTCCGGGACGTAGCCGATGGCATTCTTGTCCTTGTCCATTTCCATTCATGCCTCCCCGACCGGTGGAATCCCCAAGGGCCTGGATCCGTGTCCCGCCAACGATCCAGAGCGTAGCCAGCTTTTTTCAATCGCCCGCATGAAAAAATTCTAGTACATAACCGGCATCTTGTCAATTTCGCGGCAAGCCGGCAGCGCATGGGAAAATCACTGCCTGGAGCGTTTTCCGGACTGGAGTGCCCTGCGGGGCGGCGGTTGCTTCCGCCCGGGTTTTGTGGTACGTTTCAGGCATGGCCGCGGCGGCAGCGAATCCCGTGGAAAAATACCGGACAAAGCAAAAAAGGACCGGCTTCCCGCTTCCATCGCGCGGGCTGGCCATGCTGTTGATATTCCTGCTCTTCATCCTCGTACTGGCATTCGTGTTCGGTGACCGGGGCATCATCGAGATCGTGAAAACCCAGCGGCAGATCAAGGACCTGCAGCAGACCATCGCGAAGCTGGAGGCGGAGAAGAGGAAGCTGGTCAAGGAGATCGAGATACTGCGGGCCAACCCGCTGGCCCTGGAAAAAAAAGCGCGCGAAAAACTGTGGCTGATGAAGAAAAACGAAAAAGTGGTCGTCCTGGTCAAAGACGATGGGGAACCGAAGGATGAATAACCTGAAAACCGTCGCCCTGCTCGGAGCCATGACGGGGATTTTCCTCTTCGCGGGAGGCATGATCGGCGGCCGACAGGGCATGCTGATCGCCCTGGTTTTGGCCGGCCTGATGAATTTTGCGGCGTACTGGTTTTCCGACAAGATCGTCCTGAAGGCCTACGGGGCCGGCGCGTTGCCCGAGAGCGAATCGCCGCGCATCCACGCCATGGTGCGGGAGCTCTGCCAGCGGGCACAGATCCCTATCCCTGCCGTCTACGTCTTCGATCAGGACTCTCCCAATGCCTTCGCCACCGGGCGCAATCCGCAGAGAGCGGTCATCGCCCTGTCGCGTGGCATCACGCGCCTGATGGGCGACGAGGAACTGAAGGGCGTGATCGCCCATGAGCTGAGCCATGTCCTTCACCGCGACACGCTGCTGCAGGCCGTCGCCGCCACCCTGGCCGGCGCCATCATGTTCCTGGCCTACCAAATGCGCTGGATCGGGCTTTTCACCGGCGGACGGGACGATGACCGCCGCGGCGGAGTCCTGGGCATGCTGGCCATGGCTATCCTCGCTCCCCTGGCCGCCACTCTCATCCAGATGGCCATCTCCCGCCAGCGGGAATTCAGGGCCGACTCCGGTGCCGCCCGTCTGACCGGCAATCCCGAGGGCCTGGCATCGGCGTTGGAAAAGCTTCATTCCTACTCCAAGAGAATCCCCTTAAAGGCCAGCCGGCAGACGGCCCACATGTTCATCGTCTCCCCCTTGAGCGGCAGGAGCCTGCTCGCCCTTTTCTCGACCCATCCGCCGATCGAAGAACGTGTCGCCAGGCTGCGCTCCATGCAGCGGGCCTGAGGAGGTCCGCCCTCGCGGCCGGGCCGACGCGGCAAGACTCCCCGCCGCTCCGGTACATCAGCCGGAGGTCCAGCTCTGCACCAGGAGCCTTTGATACAATTCCTCTTGCCGGGCCACGAGGACGTCGGCCGACCAGTCATGAAAATCGTCCCCGGCGAAGTTTCCGAGCTTGCGGCGCAGCGCCGTGTCTGTGGCCAGCCGCAGGATGGCGGCGGCGAAGCGATCGTGATCCTCGACGGGAAAGAGGAATCCGTTCTCGCCGTCACGGATCACCTCGCGGTTGCCCGGGATATCGCTGGCCACCACCGCCTTCTTCTTCAGGCGAAGCTGCACTAGGCTCTGGGGCAATCCCTCCCATAGAGAGGTGGACACGCCGATGTCGAAGAAATCCATCACGGTCTCCACATCGCGGATGAAGCCGGGCAGGCGGAAATTCCCTTCAATATTGAGCCGGCGCAGCTCCTCCTCCAGCTCCTGCCGCTGCCCACCGTCGCCGGCGATGAAAAAGAACACCTGCGGATGGCGCTGGATGACGAGGGCGGCGATAGCCGCCAGGTGAAACAGGCCTTTCTGCGGCTTGAAGGGAGCAAGGACACCGCAGACGAACGATGAGGCCGGCAGGCCGTATTTCTCCTTCAGCGCCGCCGGGGCCTTGCCGCGGCTGGCAAACTTCTCCAGAGGAAATCCGCTGCGGATGAGGGAAAAATTATCGCCGATCAGCCTGTGCCGTCGGGCCAATTCGATATCGGCGGCGGCCACGAATACGAAATGGCTGGTCAGACGGCGGCAGACTTTTTCAGCGAGCAGGTAGAAATGGCGCCGCAGAAAGGACTGGTAGGGGGAAAAGGAAAATCCATGCACCGAATGAACGATCACCGGGACTCCGGCCAGGAAGGCGGCCCAGCGGCCGAGGATGCCGGCCTTGGACGAATGGGTATGAACGATCTGCGGCCCGATGTCCTTGAACAACTTCGTAAGCTGGACGATCGCACGCAGATCCCGCCCGGGCCGGATCTCCCGCTCCAGGGCTGGAACGATCATCAGGCGATGCCTTTCCCTGAGCGAACTCCTCAGCATTCCGCCCGGGCCGCAGAGCAAATAGGAGTCAAAACGCAGCGGGTCAAGGTTCTCGACCGTATGGAGCGTATTGAGCTGGGCGCCGCCCAGCTCCAACTTGGTGATCAGGTGAACGACAACGATCTTGTCGATCATGCCCGCCCGATGTGCGCGGCCGTCTCCAGGGCCATCCGGATGTCGTCGGCCATGGAGCTGTAGTTCCAGCTTCCGTAGCGTCCGATGGAGAAGATGCGTTGCCGGCACAGGTGCTCGTGGATCGCAGGCACCAACCGCGGCCAGTTGCGGTCGAATACCACGTAGGAAACGGGGATGATCCTGGCATCCAGGAACAGGATCTCTCCCTTCTCCGCGATCATTCCCGTCCGGCGCAGGGTGAACGCCGCCCCCTCCATCAGCCGCCGCCCATCCTGGAGTGCAGCGGAAAGAACCGTTTTTTCCAGATAGGCCCTTGCCGGCCCCGCGCCGGGATAATAGCCGACCCGGTAGAAGGGAAAGCGCTTTTCCGGCAGGTAGAGCCAGTGAAAGCGGCGGCGACGACGGGCCAGCACGGCGTTGACCACGAGCGTGGAGATGTGCTGCAGCTGCCTGCGGGGAAAATCCGGGGCCGGGGAAAGAAGGCCCAGAAGCTCTTTCAGGGGGATGGTGCTGATCAGATTCTCGTAACGATACTTGCCCCCGGTCGTGTACACCTTTTTCCCCCGAGTTTCCACGCGGATGACCCGTTCCGAAAAGCGGATGTGGCCGGCGAGGGGCCGGCTGTACCGGTCGATGAAATCCTGCAACGACGGATCGGGATAGTAAAATACGGGATTGTAGCCCTCGGAAAAGCTCCTTCGGTCCCGGAAGCCGGCCAAGACCTCCTCGGGACGGGGGACAGGAATGCTGCCCTTGTCCATGCCCGCCAGCATGCCGCCCAGGGGACGGCCGTAGAACTTGCCGAGGAACGGCTCGAAAAACAAGCGGTAAAGGCGCTTGCCGAAACGGGCCAGCAGGAATTCCTCGAGGCTCCTGCCGCCGGCCCCGCGGTCCGCGAGGATCTCGGCCAGAATGGGCCGCCGCAGCTCGGCCGGCAGGTAGGCCAAGTGATACTGCAGGGAGAAAGGGATGAGTCGGTTCAGCAGGAACACCTTGCTGTCGCGCCGGTATTGGCCGAAGGCGCCGAATTGTTCCACGTGCCTCCGGACGCCGGCCTTCCCCTGGAAGTGAAAATAATGCCCGCCGTGATCGAAAGCGAAGCCGCCGGCCCGGTATTGCCCCGCCAGACCGCCGGCCGCGGCGCTCTTTTCCAGAACCAGGAAATCACGCTTCAGTCCCTGGCCGACGCTCAGGCCCGAGATGCCGGCCCCGATGACGATGTTCATTCCATCTTCACGCGGGCCAGGACGCCCCCCAGGACGATGAAGACCAGCACCACCAAGACGGTGCTGAACAGGGTGAAGCGCGGCGAGGAGAAGAAATTCGCGACCACGACCCCGGCCAGGGCCAGTTGCAGGTACAGAATGGCGCCTACGGTCTTTGCCGAAGACCAGTTTTTCAACTTACGCAGGCGCAGGGCGAAATGGTCGGGACTGCCCCAGAAGGGCATCTTTCCCCTGAGGGCGCGCAGAAGGATGACATACCCCAGGTCGAAAAGCGGAACACCCAGGACGAGCAGTCCCGAAACGAAGGCCAGCTTGTTGTACGGCGTGTAGCTGAGCATCAGGGCCATGGAACCGATGATGAGCCCCAGCACCATGCTGCCGGCATCGCCCAGGTAGATGCTGGCCGGCTCCCAGTTGAACTTGAGAAAGGCCAGCAATGCCGCAGCCAGGCTGACGGCCATGATGGAGACAAGGAAATCATGGGTGTAAATGGAGATGATCAAGATGGTCAGGGCGCTCATGGCGCCGATGGAGGCGGCCAGGCCGTCCATGATGTCGATGATGTTGAAGGCATTGATCACGGTCAGGATCCATAAGAAGGATAGGACGATGTCCAGCCACCCGGGGAAGAAGACAAGGTCGATGACGATGCCGCTTTTCAGCAGGATGTACGTGGCCACGATCTGGAAAAGAAACTTGATCCCCGGCGTGAGGGCCTTCAGGTCGTCGAAAAGCCCCACCAGCAGCAAGATGGAGCTGGCGAACAGGATTCCCAGCAGCGAGCGGCTGAACGAGAAGACAAGGCTGATGGGCGCGATGAAGGAGAAATAGATGATCACTCCCCCCATGTAGGGGACCGGTTGCGAATGCTTCTTCAGCCGGCCGTCGGGCTGGTCGAGGATCTGGTAGCGAACGGCCACCCTGCGGGCCAGCGGCGTGCCATACAGCGCCAGCAGAAAGGAGAGGATGAACGTGAAAATCAGAAGGATCTCATTCATGGGAGCCAATGATCCTCCTTTTCTTCCAAGCCCGGCGGAAAGCGTCTCCCGATCGGACCAGGGCGATTATAATTTTGGGCGAGCGGATTGTCAACGCCCCGACCCACAGCGCGTCCTTGAGCAGGACACAGGGCAGGACCCAGCCGTTCCGGCGCCAGCGGAAATTCTTTATCAGGGTCAGGTAGCGGTTCTTCAGCAGGTGAAAACGCAAGGTTGCCGGCCGGGCCAGCGCCAGGGAAAATCGCGCCCACCATGTCCGGGCCAGCGTGGCGCTGCGGAAGTGATAGGCGACGGCACGGGGAGTGAAATACACCTTCAGCCCGAGGAGCTGCGCCCGCCAGCCGATATCGAAATCCTCCCA
>JAFGST010000203.1 GCA_016934475.1 Candidatus Aminicenantota bacterium
TCGAGTCGGGACCGGCCGACCATGGCCACATATACGCGGCTCCGGGGACGTACACGGTCCGGGTCCTCGACTTCAACGGCGACACCCGCACCGCCATCACCTGTCCGGTGACGATCGAGACCGACCGCCGCCGGGTGAGCGCCTCCCCCGACGCGCCGCGGGCCAACCAGAGCGTCGCTTTCTCCGCCCGCGAATTTCCGGACGGCCCCCTGCGCTGGGATTTCGGCGACGGTTCCGTGGAAGCGGGCGGGCCTACCGCCAGGCACGCCTATCGCCGCCCGGGAACCTTCCAGGTGCGGGTCTGGTCGGAAGCGGATGCCCCGGACTCGGCGGTCGGCATGGCGCTCGCCGTGCGCGCCGACGACCGGCAGGTGAACGTGGCCCCATCGCCCCCGCGGGCCGGGACCGAGCTCACGTTCACGGCCGAGCGCTTCAGCGGCGGAGACCTGCGCTGGGATTTCGGGGAGCAGGCGATCCGCAACGGCGGTCCGCGCATGACCCATGCCTATGGCGCCGCGGGGAACTTCCGCCTCCGGGTCTGGGCGGCCGATGAGGAGCCGGAGGACGCCTTCACGACCACGGTCGCGGTCCAGCCCGATCCCCGCCAGATCACGGTCAGCGGCCCGGGGGACATCTTCGCCGGCGCCGAGGTCGTCTTCGAGGCCCGCCACTTCGCCGCCGCCGACCTGGAATGGGATTTCGACGACGGCACGGTGGTCCGCGGCACGGCGCGCCAGGCCCACCGCTTCCCGCGCCCGGGGAATTTCATCATCAAAGCCAAGGAAGCCGCAGGCGGCGGCCTGCCCCTGGAAAAGAGGGTGCAGGTGCTCAAAGACGATCGGCGCCTGGAGCTGAAGAGCGAACGGATTTTCGTAGGCAGCGAGTTCGAGATCGAGGCCCGGAACTTCCGGGGCGCGACGGTGCATTGGGATTTCGGCGACGGTACGGTGCGCAACGGTCCGCGGCGGACGAAGCATCGCTACGCGGTCCGCGGACAGTTCCAGGTCCGAGCCGTCGATTTCGCCGGCCGAGACGGGAAAACCATCGAGCAGAGCATCCGGGTGGAGAGCGACGAGCGCGTGCTCAGCGTCCCCGGCGAGATCATCGCCGGCGAGGCCGTGCCCATGAAGGTGCAGGGTGCCTCCGGCGGGGAGCTCGTATGGAAATTCTCCGACGGCGACCGCCGCAGCGGCCTGGAACTGCGCGACAAGTCCTTCCGCTCGCACGGGCCCCAGCGCATCTCGGTCATCGATCCGGCCGGCAAGTTCCCGCCCCTGGAGAAGACGGTCCAGGTTCTGCCCGATACCCGCTCCCTGAAGGGATCGGCGGAATTCATCCTCCCCGGCGAGGAGGTGGTCTTCAGCGCCCGCAATTTCAAGGGCCCGACGGTGCGCTGGGATTTCGGCGACGGGACGGTCAAGGAGGGCGGCCGGTTGCAGGAAGCCCACACTTTCGCCGGCCTGGGACGCTTCCGGGTCCAGGCCGTCGATTTCGCCGGCGCCAGCAGCAAGGTGTTCTCCGCCGAGGTGGTGGTGGCCGAGATGGCTCCCGGCTTCGAGGTCCGCTCGCTGGAGCTTACGTTCGACAACGGGAAGTATTACCGCGTGGTGGCCAAGAACAGCGTCTCCCCCGGCTACCGCCTGCGCGTCAAGGCCAAGGGCCGGGGCGTACTTTCCGGTCAGTTCCTGATGGACCGCATGCCCATCGGACTGTTCCAGCTCGTCGTCGAGGAGAACCGGGTCGCTGTCCTGCGCAAGGAACAGATGGCCGCCCTGCCGACCATCGACCTGGGGCTGCACGAGCTCTCATTGAAGTTCAGCAATATCATGATCCCCCGCCGCCTGCCGGTGCTGAAGTATTTCGTGTCTGCGATGGGCTCCATCCAGATCAAGGAGCCGCCCATCGACGCCAAGGTCGCCTCGGGCCAGGCGGTGAACCTGAGCTGGGCGATCGCCGGCCGCCGGCCGCGCTTCGAGATCGCGGTCTCCGACGATCCCTTCCAATTCCTGGACGAGAACCGGCTCCAATGGCAGGCCGTCGGCGAGGCCAACAGCTACCCCTTCGACCCCGGGGAACGCAAGCCCGGCACTTGGATCTATTGGCAGGTCCGCCTGCTGAATGAGAGCGGGGAGGTGCAGACCACTTCGGAGATCGCCTCGTTCAAGCTCGGCGAGTAAGGGCCCGGCCGGCCCGCGGGGCGGCCCCGGGCCGGCGGGATTTGTCAAAAACCCCGCGATTTGCTATAAGTCAGCCATGGAAAACGTGAAAGTGCTGATCGTCGATGACGAGAAGAACATCCTGGAATCGGTGAAGATGGTCCTGAACTACGAAAAATACAGCGTCCAGGTGGCCAAGGACGGGATGGACGCCATCGAGGGCTTCAAGCGCTTCCTGCCCGACATCGTGCTGCTGGACGTGAAAATGCCCGGCCTGGACGGCCTGCAGGTGCTGCAGACCTTCAAGGAGCTGAATCCCGTTTCCGAGGTCATCATGATCTCGGGCCATTCGGGGATCGAGGAGGCGGTGGAAGCCTCGCGCCTCGGGGCCTTTGATTTTCTGGAGAAGCCCATCGCGCGGGACAAGCTCGTGCTGACGGTGCGCAACGCCGCCGAGAAGATCCTCTTGCTCAAGGAAAACTTCAACCTGCGCCGCATCACCGCGAAGAAGTACGAGCTGGTGGGGGAGACCCCGGTCATGAAGGCCCTGCAGGAGACCATCCACCGCGTGGCGCGCAGCGATTCCACGGTCCTCATCTCGGGCGAGAGCGGCACCGGCAAGGAGCTGATCGCCCGCCTCATCCACCAGCAGTCGGCCCGCAGCCAGAACCGCTTCATCCAGGTCAACTGCGCCGCCATCCCCGACGAGCTGATCGAGAGCGAGCTCTTCGGCCACGAGAAGGGCTCGTTCACCGGCGCCTCCGAGAAGAAGATCGGCAAGTTCGAGAGCGCCCACAACGGGAGCATCTTCCTGGACGAGGTCGGCGACCTCAGCCTGAAGGCGCAGGCCAAGGTCCTGCGCGTGCTGGAGGAGGGCGAGGTGCAGCCGGTGGGCTCGCCGGAGATCAAGAAGGTCAACGTGCGGGTCATCGCCGCCACCAACAAGAACCTGGAGGAGGAGATCAAGAAGGGCCTGTTTCGCGAGGACCTCTACTTCCGCCTGCACGTGGTGCCCGTCCATTCCCCCTCTCTGCGCGAGCGCCGCGAGGACATCCCGCGGCTGATCGACCATTTCATCGCCTATTTCTCCGAGGAGAACAACTACCGCCGCAAGGCGTTCTCCCCGGAGGCCCTGGCGCTGCTGCACGAGCACCCCTGGAAGGGCAACGTCCGCGAGCTGCGCAACCTGGTCGAGCGCCTGCTGATCATGTGCCGCGGCGAGCGCATCTCCAGCCGCGACCTGCCCGATTACATCGGCCTCCACGGCCAGGAGGAGGAGGCGTCGCTCCTGGCGCTGGGCAAATGGAAGGAGTTCAAGTCCCGCTCGGAAAAGGCCTTCCTGGAAAGAAAGCTCGCCGAATTCTCCTTCAACGTGGCCCGCACGGCTCGCGAGATCGGCCTGCCGCGCAGCAACCTCTACCAAAAGATCGAATCCCTTGGTATCATGGCGGGGCACCAGCAGGACGCGGACGAAGAATCGCCTCTTTCATAAAGCCGGGCGAAAAGCAAGGAAAAAGCATGCCTTGCCGCCGATTTTCCCAAAGAATCAGCAAAAACAGGTCAACCTTTTATCAGAATTCATTTTTTTTATTATTACAATCACTATCTAATATTATTGACATTATGTCCGATTAATCTCAGAATTTAAACATGGGGAGAATTGAATTCACGGGGAATGGTGTATTTTCTTTTTATTTGCATCCCGTGAAAAGATTTATGTGTTGAAAACAGTAAGGGGGTGGGAGAAATGAAAACAAGACATGGAATTATTATAACGGCATTCACAATCCTGTCGATTCTTGTATTGGCAATTTCATCATGGCCGCAGGAAATGGTAGGATGTTATTCCAAGGGGACGAACTACGGCCTGTACGGCAACGATAAAATGGTATGCTCGGAAGCCTCCCGCTTTATCCTGGTTGAGGCCGGGTTGGAAATCGCGGACACGGACTCGCCGATCAAGAAACTCCTCGGAATCTATTTCGGGCCGGCAAACTTCTACAGCGA
>JAFGST010000204.1 GCA_016934475.1 Candidatus Aminicenantota bacterium
CCATCCGGGATCGTCCCGATCTTTTGAGCACCGGGTAGAATTCCTCGTAAGGCGTCCTGACCAGCAGGGCGGGCAGCGTCCTTAACATATCGGAGAACGGCCCCCAGGCCGACTGTCGGATGCAAGGCCTCAGGAAAGCGGGTCCAGGGTGGCCTCCTCGCGGTAGTCGACGATGACGTGTTGGTTCTTTCTCCGGGGCCGGAGCAGGGAGAGGACGGTCAGGTAGGTGCGGTTGATCTTCAGCCATTGGCGGTTCAACCGGCGGGCGTAATGGGCGATGGCCAGGTCGACCCATTTGCAATTGAGCAGTTTCCGCAGCGAGGCGGCCAGGGAATAGAATTTCTTGTGGCAGTAGATCTGGGCCCGCTGCAGGTCCAACGGGGCCAGCCGGGTCGGATCAAAGACGACGTGGTGGGCGTCGTAGAGGTTCCAGTCATGGAAGCGGATGCGCTGCTGCGCGCAGATCCTGTCGTAGAAATCGGAGCCGGGAAGGGGAGTGAGGATCATGAACTGGCTGGAGGTCAGTCGGGCCCTCTTGGCGAAGCGCACGGTGCGGCGGACCGTTCGCCAGTCGTCCTCGTCGAAGCCGAAGACGAACATGCCGTGGATGCGGATGCGCCGGCGGCGCAGCACTTTGACGGCGCGGGCGATCTCGGCCACCGTCTGCCCTTTCTTCATGGCCTTGAGGCTTTGCGGGTTGACCGACTCGAAGCCGATGAAGACGATCTGGCAGCCGGCTTTTTTCATTAGCCGGACCAGTTCGGGATCGCGGGTGACGTCGGCGCGCACCTGTGTCGACCACTGGAACTTGAACTTGGCCGCGATCATGGCCCGCAGGAGGTCCTTAGCGCGCCCGGCGTCGGCGGTGAAGTTGTCGTCGTAGAAGAAGATGAAGTGACGGCGGGGATCGTAGCGCCGCAGTTCGTTCATGACGCTGGCCGTGGAGCGGAAGCGGTATTTGCGGCCGAACATCCCGGTCACCGAACAGAAGGAGCAGGCAAAGGGGCAGCCCCTGGAGGTCTGCACCGGGATGACGACCTTGCCTTGGCGCATGCGACCGAAAGCCTTGGACAGGCTCAGATCGGGAAAGGGAATGGCGTCGAGATCCTCCACATGCGCCTGTATGGGATTGTGGCGCATGACACCGTCACGCCAGTAGGAGAGGTTCGGCACGTTTTCCAGGCCGCCGCCTTTTTCCCAGGCCTCGGCGAACGCCGCCAGGGCATTTTCCCCCTCGCCGCGGATGACGAAGTCGGCGTGGGCCAGGGCCTCCTCGCTCAGGAAGGTCACGTGCGGTCCGCCCATCATGACCTTCACTCCCAGGGACCGCAGCCGGTCGGCGATGGCGTAGGCCCGGGGCGCTGTCGAGGTAATGGTGGAGATGCCGACCAGATCGGCATGGCGGATCGCCTCGAAGTCGATGGGCTCCAGCTCCTCAATGATGACCTCAACCTGCCAGCCCCGGTCGCGCATCAGCGTTCCCAGGATGAAGCTCCCCAGGCGCGGCGTGTAGAACTTGGAAAAGATGTGCAGGTTGGGCGGGCGCGGTTCAATCAGGACGATTCTTGCCATTTTTATCTCCTTTTTGGACGGAATTTATCCTTTTCTGGATATCCAAGCGCAGGGTCGCGACATCCTTTTTCTTCTTCTTCAACAGGTCCTCCCAGCGGCCGATCCCTTCCTTGAGCATGGCAATTTTCTTGGAAAGTCGGTTAATTTCGTGCAGCATGGTGTCCAGCTTGGCGACTTTTTCGGCCGGGGGGCTGACGGCGGGATCCTGCTGCAGCCTGAGGTAATAGCGGAAAAGATCAGAGATCATTTTGATTTCCGTCAGGGAGTAGCTGAAAAGCTGCAGGTCCTTGATCAGGTTGCAAAGATATATATACCCATCGCCGTAATACCGGAAGCCGCCCTCGCTGCGCATGTTGGGCTCGATGATGCCCATGTCCTCCCAGTGCTTGATGGTGCGCGGGCTGACGCCGACCTTTTCGGCCAGGGCGCCCACGGTCAGGAATTTCTGCTTTTTGTCGCCGGCGCTTTCGAGGCTGGAATTCCGCGGCAGGCCGATCTTGCGGATGATTTTTTGGACCTCCCTGACTCCGTAGCCCAGCTGGCGCAATTGCTTGATGTGCTCGCCGGCGGCGAGGGCGGATTCGGTATAGAGGGGGACATGGTCGTCGCTGAAGCCGAAGGGGTCGATGAGCTTGTACCCCTGCCACTCGGCGAGGGTCTTCTCGTCGATGCCCAGGCGCCGGCACAGCTCCGGGCCCTGAAAAACCGCTTTTTTCACTTTTGGCCTCCGTAAACGGATAGGTTTTTAAAAAACCATACGTATACGTATATGTACTATATTTTCTCATTTGTCAAGAGGGCGGGGAATTTTCCCCCTCGCTGGCGTGGAGCTTGCTTCACGGCGCTCCCCCGGTGCCATGCGGAACGAAAGCGGCGGTGGATTCGACCGATGGGATTCGTTGCCTTTCCTGCCGTCAGCCGTATTTCGTCCGCCGTGCCTCGAGTGCTTCCGGTTGTCCCGCCGGCGGCCTCAATCGTACAGCTCCAGCAGCGCCGGGGCGACGTCGCTGATGCTTTTGATTTTCCTGCGCAGGCGGGCGCCGTGGCGGCCCCAGGCGATGAGCGGAACCGGGTTACGGCTGTGGCCGCGCTGATGATATTCCTCCAGGTTGCCATGATCGCTGGTCAGCACCAGCGTGTCGCGGCCGCGATCAAGGCGGTCCAGCAGGGAGCCGACCAGGACGTCCAGGTCGCGGACAAGGGCGACGCATTCCTCCAGGGAGTGGCGGTGGGCATAGAGGTCGGTCTGGAAGTATTCGTAAAGGACGAAGTCGAGGCGTCGCGAGGCGCCGTGAAGCACCCGCGCCGCCCTTCGCGGCGAAAAGGGCGGCAGGGAAAATCCCCGGGCGATGAGCTGGCGGTTGGAATAGTCCTGGTAAAGCGCCTTTCCGGAGCGAATGTCGCCTTCCCCGAACGGTTTCTGGTCGCTGGCCAGCAGCATGCAAGAGGTAACCGAGATGAACCTGCGGAAGCGCTCCGGGAAGCGGTCGGAGAACCACAAACGGCCGTCCGGCTCCAGGCGCACGTGATCGGATGTGAATTCACGGTCGAAAGCCGGGTAGGCGTTCAGAAAACAGGCTCTCGCCTTTCTGGCCGCCAACCGCGACAGGAGGTTCTTTTCCCGGATGACCCGGCGCAGGCTCCGGTCGGGATAGCCGTTGCGGTGGCGTCCGCCGAGCTCGGCCGCATTGGCCCCGCAGAACAGGGCCGTCTGGCCGCTGGCGCTTTGCGGGACTCCCGGGATGCCCAGAGTGGCGTCCAGCGCCGTCACGGGCGAGCCGTCGGCAAGGGCCAGTCCTCCCCGCCAGAAAGGCAGGTGGCGGCATCCGGCCAGAAAAAACGGGTTGCTCCCCCCGCGGCGTCCCACGCCGCAGCCATCGACGAACAGAAAGATCAGCCGCTCCATGGGCGTCCATTATACCGCGAAAAAAGAAAATAAAAAAAAAATGGCAACCATCTTGCTTCCGGACCCCAAAAGAGCTATAATTCGGTTCCCTGCGAAGGACGTCGGAGCCAAAATGATTGACAGAACAGGCATAATCGTGCTATATTCTTTTTTTTCGCGCGCTGGCGTAGCTCAGCTGGTAGAGCAGCTGATTTGTAATCAGCCGGTCGGGGGTTCAAATCCCTTCGCCAGCTTGTGCTGATAGATGGTATGACACGGATGGGCAGGTTCCAGAGCGGTCAAATGGGACGGGCTGTAAACCCGTTGGCGCAAGTCTTCGGAGGTTCGAATCCTTCCCTGCCCACTCGGGATGCGGGAGTAGCTCAGCTGGCTAGAGCTATAGCCTTCCAAGCTATAGGCCGCGGGTTCGAATCCCGTCTCCCGCTGGTGAGCGCCCTCGTAGCTCAGCTGGCAGAGCGCATCCTTGGTAAGGATGAGGTCATCAGTTCGACCCTGATCGAGGGCTTTGATTTCGCGTCCGTTTAAAATGAAATATCTGTAGGAGGCAATCATGGCAAAAGAGAAGTTCGACCGGACGAAGGCGCATTTGAATATCGGTACGATCGGGCACGTGGACCACGGGAAG
>JAFGST010000024.1 GCA_016934475.1 Candidatus Aminicenantota bacterium
CGGACGGCCCTTAAGGTCCTCGCCGAGGGGACCAACAGCAATCAGTTCCTTCAGCGTCTGGCCCGCGACATACTCCATGGCGATGAACACTTGTCTCTCGTGCTCGCCGATTTCGTATACCGTCACGATGTTGGGGTGGTTGAGGGCCGCCGCGGCTTGTGCCTCGCGCTCAAATCTCTCTTTTGCTTCCGAATCCGCTGTCAAATGCCGTGGCAGAAATTTTAATGCAACTTGGCGCTTGAGCTTGGTGTCCTCGGCTTGATAGACCTCGCCCATGCCGCCCTCACAGAGCTTTTCCATGATCTGATAATGGGAAATGGTTTGGCCGATCATATTTTTCTATTGCATATATCCTTGGAGGATTTGCGCTGCCTTGCTGGCGCCGTCCGTGGCGATCGGCGGCCAGGTCGCTTCCTTGCCGATATTGTTTTCGATCTCCGCAGCCAACAATTCCGGTGTGGTCCGGCTGAAATCCATGCGCTTGCCGGCCCGGTGGCGCGCCAGGCGCTCGGCCACGTACTTGCTTTGTTCGAAGTGGCCCTCCAAGGGAAAATAAAGGAAGGGTCTGCGCAGGGCGGTCAATTCCAAGGTCGCGGTGCCGCCGCCCTGGATGATGGCCAGGTCACTGGCGGCAAAATGCTCATAAAGATTCGGGACATAGCCCTTGATTTCGGTCCCTTCCGGCGCCTGGACCGTTTTGGGGTCGAGCCTGGGGCCGCAGACCAGTACCATGCGTAACCTCGCTATCTTTTTCCGGGCCAAGGGGAAAGCCTGGCCGCAGAGTTCCAGCAGGTTGCGGCCGACGGCCGTTCCGCCCAGGGCGGCGACAACCAGCGGTTCCTTGCCGTATCCCAGGCGAGCACGGAGCGCCTGGCGGTCGCCGAGCTGCAGCGGATCGAAAGGGAGGATATAACCCAAGTATTTGAGCTTGCGGTCGCGCGCCCATTCGCGGCGGCCCGGCAGGAGGAACCCCAACTTGCTGTTTGGGATGTCGTCGGCCTCGCCCACGAAAAGGTAGGCGTCGATGAGTTTGGATGTTTGCTTGTACGCCTTGGCCCAAACGCGGTTCCACAAATATACGCCGAGTTGTTCAATCGGGCTATGGGTCATGGCCTCCATGCCGACGAAATCGTAGATCACGGCATAGGGCGCTGTTTTAATGCCCGGATTCTCCTTGATGGCGATGGAGATTTCATAGGTTTCGTCGCCGACGACAAGGTCGAATTTTCTTTTCGCCATCACCTGCTTGAATACCTCCACGTTCTGCTTCCAACCGCCCCTGGCCAAAATCAGAAATTTCAGCAGGTTGAGGCGAAATCCCTTATCCGGGGCAGATTCTTCGGCGGCGAGATTTTCGTTGGCCATGCCCACGGCTTCCGGCAACAGCTCTTCGCCGGCATTTTTCAGCTCCTGGGCGGCAGGACCGGCAGCCAGCCACTGGATCCCGGTTCCGGGATGCAGACGCCGCAACTCCCGGACTATGGCGAGGTCTCGGAAAATGTGGCCCAAGCCGATCGACCCGCTGATAAAAAGAATTTTTATCATTTTTGCTTTACTCTCTAATCGGAGTCAGGTTTCCCTTTTGATCACCAGCAGGGTCATGTCGTCCATCTGCGGCTGGCCGGCGGCGTGGCGGCTCACCTCCTGCATGATCTTCGTGATCAGCTCCGCGGAGGAGGCGCCGCGATTGGCGGCAGCCAGATCGTACACGCGGGCTTCGCCGAATTCTTCACCGGCGCCGTTGACGGCTTCGCTGATGCCATCGGAGAAGACAACCAGCCGGTCGCCGGGGTTCAGTTGCACCTGGCTTTCTTCAAAGGGGAACGATTCGAAGCAGCCCAGGGCCAGGCCGCCCGCGCTCAGGCGCAGGGGCTCGGTCTTGTCCGCGATCAGGAAGGGATGGTTGTGGCCGGCGTTGCAGTAGTGCAGGACATGGTCCGCCGTGTCCAGGCAGCCGAAAAAGAGGGTGGCGAACTTCTCCGGGCTGGTGCTGCGGAAGAGGAGGGTATTGACCTTCTCCAGGCACGACGTCGGCGCGGTGCCGGCGAGGGCCTGGGCGCGGATAGCCGCCTGCAGGTTGGCCATCAGCAGCGCCGCCGGCAACCCCTTGCCCGAGACGTCGCCCAGGCAGAAGCCCAGGCGCGTCTCCTCCAGCACCAGGAAGTCGTAGTAGTCGCCGCCGACCTCCTTGGCTGGGACGCTCTTGCCGGCGATGTCATATCCGGCCGGGCGCGGGATCTCCTTGGGCAGGAGGTTGCCCTGGATTTCGCGCGCCAGGCTCAGCTCCTCCTGGACGCGCAGCAGCGTTTTCTCTTTCTCGGCCAGGCGGGCGTTCTCGATCACCTGGCCCGACTCACTGGCGATGATGGCCAGCAGCCGCTGGTCGTCCTCGCTGAACGCCGCCCCCGCCTTCTTGTTGAACACGGCGAGCAGGCCGGTCATCCTGCCCTTGCAGACCATGGGCACGCACAGCAGAGAATGCACGGCGAAGATGTCGCCGGCGCCGGTTGAGAAGCGCGGATCGTTGCGCAGGTCGCGGATCAGCAGCGGCGAGCGGTGCTTGAGCATCCATCCGGCCAGCTGGTCGTCGAGGCGGAAAGGCAGGCGCTTGTGGCTGGTGTCGCCGACGCGGCAGAGGGTCTGGAACGGCTGCTCCGGCTTCTGCTCCTCCAGCAGCATCACCGCCCCCTGCTCGGAGCGCAGGTGGTGCACGCAGCGCTGGGTGATCAGGTCGAGGATCTTCCCCAGGGCCAGCGTCGAGTTGATGGCCACGGCGATCTCGTTGAGGATTCCCAACTCCTCCACCGCCCTCTGCAGGCGCAGGTTCTCCTGGCTGAGGCGCTGGTTTTCCTCCCGAAGGTCGGGAACTCCCTTGAACGGGACCTTTGGCTCCATTGGCCCCTCCTTTTCATGTTACCCCAATATGACAATTTTAATGATTCGCAATGTCAATTTCAATCCGCGGGGCGATTTTTCGGCCTGGTTGCGGATTCCACAGAATTGTAAGGGAAACGCTTCGGAAATGGCCGGTTTTGCTGTATAATGGCGCTTCGGAAGCGAGAATGATCGAAAGATTCAAGGAAATTTTCCGCCACCGCGAGCTGATCTACACCCTAGTCTCGCGTGAGCTGAAGGCGCGCTACCGCGGCACCGTGCTCGGCTTCTTCTGGAGCCTGTTCAACCCGCTGCTGCTGATGCTGGTCTACACGGTGGTGTTCGGCTTCATCGTGGGCGGCGGCCGCGTCTCCGGATTCGCCAGCACCAAGCTCTACGCCCTCTTCCTGTTCAACGGCATCCTGCCCTGGACCTGGTTCTCCTCCTCGCTGCTCGAGTCGGCCAACGTGCTGAACGTCCAGGGGGCGCTGATCAAGAAGATCAAGTTTCCCGTCGAGGTGCTGCCCATCATGGTGGTGACCACCAACATGGTGCACTTCATCCTCGGCCTGCCCATCCTGGTGGCCTTCTTCTTTCTCTTCGGCAAGGCGCTGACCCCCTGGGTGCTGTTCCTGCCGGTCAGCCTGCTGGCGCAGTACATCCTCACCATGGGGCTGTGCTTCCTGGTCTCGGCCCTGACCGTGCACTTCAAGGACATCAAGGACATCCTCTCCAACCTGCTGACCCTGTGGTTCTTCGCCACGCCCATCATCTACACCTATGAGTCGGTGCCCCGAGCCCTGCAGTACGTGCTGAACCTCAACCCCATGACGCACATCGTCGAGTCCTACCACTACGCCTTCTATTTCGGCTCGCTGCCGCACTACAAGCGCTTCACGATCACCATCCTGGTGGGGCTGCTGTTCTTCTACCTGGGCTACCTGATCTTCGACAAGCTGCGCGACACTTACGTGGAAGAGGTCTGAAATGGATGCCGTCCAGGTCCGCGACGTGTGTAAGTTCTACAAGAAGTACGCCGACCGCCACAAGTTCCTGACCATCAAGAGCGCCCTGGTCAACAAGACCCTCTTCGGCGACCTGCAGGTTGGCGAGCGCTTCGAGGCCCTGCGCGGCGTCTCCTTTGACCTCGAGGCGGGCAAGACCCTGGGCATCATCGGCGAGAACGGCTCGGGCAAGAGCACGCTGCTGAAGATCCTGGCCGGCATCAGCCGGCCCACCGCCGGCGAGGTTGTGACGCAGGGCCGCATCTCGGCGCTGATCGAGCTCGGCGCCGGCTTCCACCCCGAGATCTCGGGGCGCGAGAACATCTTCATCAACG
>JAFGST010000025.1 GCA_016934475.1 Candidatus Aminicenantota bacterium
ATGGAGAAAGCCTATCAAAAGAAGCGCGCCGAGATCAACGAACGGATCGCCGCCGCCAAGTGCGCCCATGCCCCCCAGGCCGAGATCGACGCACTGCAGGCCCAGAGCGAGGAGATGTCCCGGCTCAACGGGCTGGAGATCAACGCCTTCTTCAAGAGGAGCCGCTTCAACGGCAAGGTCGGCGCCTTCGAGGGGGCCGGCTACGCCGCCAAGGGGCTCTACCGCCCCATGCTCGACTGCATCATGTTCAGCCGTGGCCCGCGCCCCTACTGCAAGGTCTGCGAAGCGGCCGTGGAGCGCACCATCCGTTACTACAGTGAATGATGTTCCCCCGTTTTGAAGTCGAATGAATCCTTTGAATAAAAAGCATGTGTGCGGCCTGGTTTTGCTGATGCTGGCGACCTCGGGAACGAGAACCCTGGGAAGCGAGACCGAAGCGAGCACCCTGGCGACGATGCTCAGGGGAGCGGCCGCCTACTGCGAAAAATTGAAAAAGGCGGCGTTCAAGTATGTCTGCCTGGAGCAGGTCACCGAGACCATGGGAGACCCGACGGGAAAAAAGAGCAAAAACGTCTACGAGTACGATTACCAGATACTCTGGAAAGAGGGCAAAGCCAACGAGCGACGAATCCTGATCCGCGAAAACGGGGAACCGCGCCATGTGGAAAACGCCCAATTGACAACCAGGATCTTCTCCTATTATTCCTTTTATCTGCCGGTGTTCTTGCTGGCCAGGGAGAACCAGGACAAGTACGATTACCAATTGCAGCCCGCGCAGGAAGGCGACGGGGAAAATGTCCGCGTGCTCACGGCCACACTCAAGGAATTCTCCGGCGGGGCCGCGGTGGATGGCCGGATTTGGCTTGATGGCGCTGATTTTTCGGTCATTCAGATCGAGATGAATCCGCGCTATTTTTCCGGATTCGAACACTTGCAGAAGCAGGCCCTGAAAATGGGAGCCACGCTTACGCTCTCCGACATCCACCGGTACGATCTGGCGAGAAACGGCATCCGTTTCCCCAGCAGGACCGAGATCAGGGAAACCTACCTCATGAGTGGGCCGCCGCCGGGAAGCCACAGCTCCTCCCCCCGGAAGATATCGGATTTCAGCAGGATGAGCGGCGGAAGCGGAGTGTGGGATTCCGCTTCCCAGCGCTGGGAGTTCGACCGCTCCCGAACCGTCTTCGACTATTCCCGGCACCGCTTCTTCGAAGTGGACATGGAATACTCCGTCGGGCTGCCCCCGGAATAAGACCGGGGGCCGGCGGGCGCTACGGCCGATTCTTGCGGTCGCGGCGGAAGAGGTGTTTCAGGCTTTCCCGGTTGGCCGCGACCACGAGGATCACCGAGGCGCTCAGCGTCAGGAGCAGGGCCGCGAATCCGATGAACACGATTTCCCTGGCGATGTCGATCTCCACCAGGGCCATGGCCGAGAAGAAGAGGCCGAGCTCGGCGTAGGAAAACGCGGTCAGCAGGGCCACCAGGCCGTTCAGGGAAAAGGTGATGATGAGGCCCGGGCCGGCCACTCCGGCCGCGATTCCCGTCAATACGAAGATCCCCGCGCCGATCATGGCTCCGACGCCGATCAGGGCGGCGTCCCAGAGCCCCATCTCGCGGCTCAAGTGGACTTCGGTCGAAAATTTCTTCATGCGCCTGTCCCTCGTAACCCGATTGCGCGACGGGCTGACGGGCAGGAAAACCCGTTCGGCCCAGACCTTATTTCTAAATTATAAGCAGAAAAAATTCAAGCGCCGGGCATCCTCGTCTGCCCCGTTCCTCCCGGCCGCCGGCGAACATGCCATCCGGCGAACTCTACTGCCGCAGGGGCAGGATCTTCTTGAACAGATCCTTCTGGTCGGCGATCTTCTTCTCGTTGCCCACGACGCAGAGCATGTCCTCGGCCATCACCTTCTCCACCAGCGAAACGAAGCCCTTCAGGTCCTCCAGCGTCGTTCCCAGGATCTCGTCGCGCTCCTTCTGCAGCATGGCCAGCGTGTCGCCCCGCAGGTGCCGGCGCACGGCCACGTAGCCCTTCTGGCTGGGGTTGAGCGGCCGGTCCCAGTCGGAGATGGTGCCGATGATCAGGCGGCGTAGGTCGCGCTCTTCCAGTTTCAGGTCGGCCAGAAAACGGCTGGCCCCGAGATAGTTCTCGACCGTTTTCTTCAGGTTGGGATCGCGGTAGGAGGCGAAGGCCAGCAGGCCGGTGTCATCCATGACGGCGAAGCCGCCGTAGGCGCCTCCCTGCACGCGGATGGCGTTCTGCAGATAGACGGTGGACAGCAGCTGGTTGAGCACGTTCATCTTGCCGCTGTAGGAGAAGCCCAGCTTCTTGTAATCGCCGCCTTTCAGAACATACTGCACCTTCGAGGCGTCCTGAAATCCCTCGTTCAGCGGCTGCTTGGCGAAGCGGTAGGAGACCGTCTTGAATTCGTTCCGCGGCATCCCCGCCAGCAGGGCCGGCAGCGCCGCCTTGACCGCCGGCAGCTGCTCATCCTGGCAGGTCACTCCGACCTGCAGCCCTCTTTGGTTGATCAACTTGCCTTGCACCGCCTTGAGCTTGGCCGCGACCGCCTTCAGGTCGGGGCCCGAAGCCCCCGGCTGGGAGGACTCGCCGCAGATCCCGCTCAGGAACTGATAGTAGCCGAATCCGGAGGTCAGGTCCTGGTAGGCGCCGCGGTTGGACATGTAGGAGCCGAGGCGCCTCATGGCGATGCGCAGGCCGTTGTAGGCCAGGCCCTGCTCGAACTGGGCCTTCGTCCGCAGCAGCAACTCCTTGAGCCGGGCCTCGTCGTCCCATTTGGAGTGAAGCAGCTGCTGCTTCATGAGATCGGCCAGGCGCTCCGCCTTCTCCGGCATGGCCTTGCCGCGCATCACGAAATAGGGCTTCATCCGCTCGTCGTCGCGGTTCACGGCGTGCACATCCAAGCTGGTGACGATCCCGCCGGTGTGCAGGTTGACCTGGTTCTCCAGGTCGCCGTAGGCGAGCTCGTCGGTCGACATCAGGCCCACCAGCTCGCTGTAGAGCTGGATGTAGGGGATCAGCTCCTGGTCGACGGGGCCGGCGTCGAAATAGAGGTCCACGTAGACGATCCCCTTGGTGAAGGTATCGAAATACAGGAGCGGCGTCCCCGAAAGGGTTTCCATCTTGAGGGGCAGGTCCTCCTGCTTCTTCTCGATGTCGCCGATCTCCAGTAGGGGGATCGTCTTCAGCGCCTCGGGATCGTCCTGGCGCTGCTGGTAGGCGATCAGCTCCCTGGTCCGCGCCGCGATCCTTGCGATCTCCTCCGGTTCCATCTGGGCCTTGCGCGCGGCCAGCTTGCGCTCCAGCTCCGCCGCCAGGTCCTTCTCCAGCCCGGGCTGGGGCTCCATCACCACCGTGCAGGCATGGGGATTGCTCAGCAGGACCTTCTCGACCAGCCCTTCGAAGTATTTCTTGTCCAGCTTG
Organism: Candidatus Aminicenantota bacterium; assembly: GCA_016934475.1. GTDB lineage: Bacteria > Acidobacteriota > Aminicenantia > UBA2199 > UBA2199 > UBA2199. Next base: position 3,446 of record JAFGST010000025.1, read on the forward strand.
GAGCGGATGGCCGCCAGCTCCTTGTTGAAGGAGAGGGTGACGAAGGGATCGTCGGCGAACAGCCAGCCGCCCGAGGCCATCAGCGCGCCCAGGATGCCGGTGAACGAACCCCTGCCCTCCCTCAGGGCGAACTCGTGGCGGTTGATGATCCCTTCCAGGGTCGCGCGGTCGAAGCCCTTGTCCGTGATCCCCTTCAGGGTTTCCCGGTAGATGCGGTCAAAGCGCTCCAGGTCCTTGGCCTCGGCGTGGGTGACCATGACCTGGAAGACGGGCTGCTGGACGGTGTCGGCATAGGCGGAGACGTCTTGACCGATTCCCGCCTCCTGCAGGGCAAGGCGTAGCGGCGCCGCCTGGTGATTGACCAGGACCTCGGCCAGGATGTCCAGGGCGATGTTGAATTCCTGGTCGGTGTTCAGGCCGTACACGCTGCCGCGGGCGATATAGGTCTTTCCCTCCACGGAGGCGCCCTCGGGAACTCCGTAGTTGCCGCGCACCAGCGCGGGCCGCTCCAGCGGCTTCTGCAGCGGGATGCGGCTGTCCACCGTGATGGCGTCGAAGCCGGAAAGGTACGTCTCGTTGATGAAGAACAGCTCCTTCTCCATGTCGCCGTTGCCGTAAAGATAGATATAACTGTTGGCCGGGTGGTAGTATTTCTGGTGAAAGGCCTTGAAGCGCTCATAGGTCAACTGGGGGATGGCGTCGGGATGCCCGCCGGACGATTTCCCGTAGGGATTGTCGGGGAAGAGGGCCCGGCTCATCAGGAGATCCAGTTGCCGCTCCGGCGCCGAATAGGCCCCCTTCATCTCGTTGTACACGACCCCCTTGTAAGCCAGGGGCCCTTCGGGTGACTCCAGTTCCAGGTGCCAACCCTCCTGCTGGAAGATACGCGGATCCTTGTATATCAGGGGCCTGAAGACCGCGTCCAGGTAGACATGCATCAGGTTGAAGAAATCCTTGTCGTTGCGACTGGCCACCGGGTAGATGGTGAAGTCGCTGCTGGTCATGGCGTTGAGGAACGTGTTCAATGATCCTTGCGACAGGATATCGAACGGGCTCTTGACGGGGAAGTGTTCCGAGCCGTTTAGCACCGAGTGCTCCATGATGTGCGGCAGGCCGGTGTCGTCGGGCGGCGGCGTCTTGAAGGCCACGCTGAAGACCTTGTTGTCGTCCTTGCTGACCACCTTCAGCAGGCGGGCGCCGCTCTTCGGATGGCGGAACAGGTAGCACTCGCCGTCCAATTCCTTGACAAACCGCTTCTGCTCCAGGGTGAAGCCGTGCAGCGTCGCGCCGATCCCGAGCTCTTTTTTCGCCGAAGGCTTCTTCTTCGCGCTCCCCGACAAAAACAGCATGGACGAAGCGATGACGCAAATGACAAGGACGTTTTTCTTCATTTTGCCTCCTGATGGATGGGCGACGCCGGCTTTCAAGATCGCCAAGAAGCCCCGCGCAGCCCCACGTGCCGATTGTAGGCCAGGCCGTCAAAAAAAGCAACAACAGCGGCGAAGGGCCAGGGGGATCCCTGCGATCCCTCACAGAGGGGCTAAAACCAGGTTTGCTTCTTATATTGGCCGTATTGGGGGAATTTTCTCTCCAGGGACTTTTCTTCCAATATCTTCCAGCACAGGAAGTGGGCGATCCACAGAACGGAGGAGGCCAGGGTGGCCATGCTGCGGGTGAAGACCGGAAAGCCGATGATCCAGAGGATGAATCCCAGGTACATCGGGTTCCGGATTCGCGAATAGATGCCGCCCGTGACCAGTTTTCCCTCCTCGGTGAATCCTCCGAGCCGGAGGTGGGAAAAGACAAAGAGAAAGACGCCCGAGACAAAAAGCGCCAGGCCGGCATGGCGCAGCCAAACGGGGATGGCGATCTTGACCGGATCGAAGAAGCACATTTGAAACCACGAGAACCATAATACGGCCATGACGGCGTAAACGGCGTTCACGACCGTCTTTTTCTCGGCCAGGGAGCTGCCCTTGAATTTCAGGTAATTGAACAGGGTCCGCAGCGCGAAGCCGATGAAGCAAAGCACAAAAAAAACGGCGAAAAACGGATGCATGATCCTGCCCCCTTGGAGGAATCGCCCTGCCGTCGAACGAAGGTCTCCGGGATTCGGAGGCCCGGGGCCCGCCTCCATTCCGTTCACGTGCCCATTGTAAGCCCTGCGGGAAAAAATGCAAGATAAAAGCGGAGCGACCCCCGGACGACCGGCGGGAGCGCGGCGGGGACTATTTCCCGGCCAGGAGCTTGCGGATCTTGGCGCTGATGGCCGCCTCGTCGCCCGAGCCGACCTTGACCTCGTAGATGCGGCCGCCCCTGTCGATGAAGACCATGGTCGGGATTCCCGAGACGCCGTAGTCGTCGAAGTCCTGGCCCTTGTCGGATATGGCCAGCGGGTACGTCATCTTCCAGCGCTTGGCGAAGCCCTGGATCAGCCCGCGCTCCTCGTCGGGCCCGACGGCCCCCTTGTTCTGCACCTCGTCGCTGTAGCGGCCGTAGAGCTTGGTGAAGCCGATCACCACCAGTCCCTTGCCCTTGAGCTCGCCATAGTCCTTGGCCAGCGTGGGGATGACCTGGCGGCAGGGCCCGCACCAGGGGGCCCAGAAATCAATGACCACCACCTTGCCCCTGAGGGCTTTCAGGGAGAGCGGCGGCGAGTTGAGCCATGTCTCGGCGGCGATCTCCGGCGCCGGCCGGCCGATGAACTCGAGCTGTTTCAGGGCCGAACGCAGCGAGCGGGCGTCCTTCTCGTCGCTGAATTCCTTCAGTCCGTCCTGGAGGATCTTCCTCGCCCCGGCGATGTCCCGCTTCTTCATGGCGATTTCGGCCCGGGTCGTCACCAGGTAGGGGCGGTATCGGCTCCATGCCTTGGGAAGGTCGCCGGCGGCGAGAAGCTTGCGGCAAAACTCGCTCCTCACTTCGTCATCGGGAGCCTCGAAGGCCAGGGAGAAGGCGACCGCGAAGAAATCGGGCCCACGCGGGACGCGGGCCTCGACCCGCCTGAACAGGGGGACGGCCTCCCCTGTTTTCCCCGTCTCGGTCAGCGCTTTGGCCAGGATCAGCCGCGCCTCGTCCTGCTGCGGGCCCTTCCTGCCGATCAGGCCCCGCAGCTTGCTCTCGGCCTCGGCGGATCTTTTCAGGTCGACCAGGATGCGTGCCCGCAGCAGCTCGGCCGGATCGCCGGCCGGCCCGGCGGCATATTTGGCCAGCAGTTCCTCCAGGGCGGCCTGCCTTTCGGCCATGAGCTTCTGGAACTGGTCGCGGCTCTGGACGGCGGCCATCTTCTTCTCGATCGAGTTGTTCAGTGCTTCGTATTCCGCGGCAAAGGGATCGCTTCCCGCCTCCCCAACGGCCGCCAGAGTGCCCAGCAGGGAAAGGGACAACACCATCATGACCGTTCGCTTCATCGCCAACCTCCTTGGCATGGACTGCTCGTTGAGTTATTTTGAGCGCCGCGGCGGTCGCCGCGGCATCTTGACGCGGATCTCGATGGCCCGGGCGCGCACCTCGGCCGCGCCGAACAAGCCCTGGAAATCCCTGAAAAGGAAATGGTCGTCGCCGGCCTCCAGGACCTCGTGGTAGGGATCGAGGCCGCTCCGCAGCGAGGCGAAGACCGCGCCAGCGAGCGCGGCATCCTCGTAGGTAGCTACGATCCGCGTATACGCCGCTCCCGTTTCGTCGCGGTAGCCGGCGGCGGCGGCGAAGCGCCGTCCCTCCAGCCGCAGGATGTCGCCCTCGCCCAGCGTGTAGACCGACTGCAGGGAGTAGGGGCCGCGCAGCAGCAGGACCGAGCCCGGAACCCGGCCCTCCGCGGGCAGAAGATCGAGCTCGGGCACCGGAGCGCCGGCGGGGATGGCGTCTCCCAGGAGCCGCGCCAGCAGGATCATCACGGGCAGCATCTCCTCGCGGCCGCTGAAGTTGTTGATGAAGATGAAGTAATCCCCCTTCAGCAGGGCGAGCTGGAAGCGGTCTCCCGAGTTCCGCCCGCCGATTCCCGCCACGGGCATCTCACGGCCGCACTTGAGCAGGTAGATGCCCAGCGCCGCGGCCGCGTTCTCCATGGCATAAGCCTCGACGGCGATCTCGGCGCCGCGGCCCTGGTACTTCTGCACCCGCAGCTCGACGAACCCCATCTCCAGGAACAGCTCGGCCCCGCCGTCGATGACATTGTACAAAGCGGCCGGGCCGTAGGCCTCCTCGGGGCCGGAGCGCTCCCACCCGAAAACGAAGCCGTCGCCGGGGAACTGCAGCCCCGCCAGCGGCAGGGCGAGGAGGGCCAGCAGGGCGATCCGAGCGGGGCCTCTCAGGGTGCGATCAAGCCTGGACAAAGTCAATCTTGGCCGGATCGGCGATCCCCAGCCCCAGGCGCTGGGCGTAGCGCAGGTACTCGCTGTATTTCGGGTGCTCGTTCACCGCCACTCCCATCTCCTTTCTCTTGCGCACGATCAGGTTCTGGCAGGTCATGTCCAGGGCGAAGGGATCGGTGGCGAAGTAGAGGGTGTTCAGGAACCAAGTGGCCTGGGCCAGGGGCCCGGGGCCGCCGTCGTACTGGGCGCGCAGGCCGTCGGTGACGTTGAGCGCCAGCTTGTCGCGGATGACCGGGAAGGCCAGCACCTCGGTGCAGACGTCGAAAAAGATCGGCTTGTGCAGGCGGTTGGTGTTGCATATGGCCCCGTAGCCGAGATTCTTGGTGGCCATGGAGATGCCGTTGCCGGTATTCTTGAAGACCGGGACGTTGATGATCTTGGTCAGCTTCCGGGTCAGCAGCTTGCCGAAATAAGAGCGCTTGCCGTTGAACACGTGCTGGTTGAGATAGGGCTTGTCCTGAGGCGCCTCGACGTCGGCATAGTAGTAGGCGTCGAGGTCGAAGTTCTTCTCGCTGACGTGGCGGCCGTCCTTGTCGAGCCAGCGGCTGTCATCATGGCTCTTGCCTTCGGCCGCGGCTTCGTCCATGGTCTGCAGCCCCTCGATGGCGATGCCGGGATAGCGGGCCGGGGTGAAACCGGCGTCGGTAAGCATGTAGTCGAAGCGATCCCAGATGACGATATTTTTCGCCGGCAGCCCTCCCCGCCTCAGCCAGGCGACGATGGCGTCGACCACCTCCAGGCGGGTGGAGATCAGGCCGGCCCCCACGGGATTGACCTTGATGCCGACGACGTCCTTTTTCCCGAAGAACAGCTTGAAGCTTTCCGACGGCGGACGGCCGGTCAGCGCCCGGACGCCCTTTTCGAACATGGCGGCGACGACCTTGCCGTCGACCCCCTGTTCGTTCATGGCCCGCTCGTCCCTGACCGAGACGACCTTCCCGGGGAAGAGCCCGGGAAGCGAGTGTTTCGTGCGCGGAGCCTTCAGCGCCTCGTCGATGTTGGTCTTGGACCTGGCCGGAGGCTCGGCCTTGGCGGCCTCCTGCCCCCAGAGCGGCGGCCGGCCCAGGAGAAGTCCGGCGCCCAGCAGCGAGCCGCCGCTTATTTTGAGGAAATCACGGCGCTCCAGCCGCGACTCCAGTTCCAGTGAACGGTACCCCTTTTTATTCATGCGCCACCTCCGCGCCTCGGGCCTGCACTGCATTATACGCACTCCCCGGCACATTGCAACGGTTTCTTACGCCCCCTGCCCGTCAAGGGTTTTCCGGGATCAGCGCGCATAGCAATACAGGCAGCCGTGGCCACAGGCGCCGTAGGCGCCGATATCGACGCTCTGCTGGCACAGGCACAGCCTCCTCTGCGCCGGGTCCTTGCGATAGGGCAGCTCCAGGCCGAAACGGTCGTTCAGCAGCGCATCGTCGATGCACTTGCCCCGGGGGACGACCGGCGAATCGACGGTCTCGGCGCAGGTCTGGATCTCCAGGCCGGCGTCGGCGGCGCTGGCGGCGAAGCGTGCCAGCAGGTCACGGTGCTGGCCCGTGGTGCCGGCGGCCGCCTCCCCGTCGATGCCGGCCTTACGCAGGCGGCGCAGCGCCTTGCGGTAGGGATCAAAAAAGCTGACGATAGCCCGGAAGGCGAACGGGGCCAGCAGGCCGGCCAGGCGCGAGAAGTTGTCGGAGTGAAAGCGCGAATCCAGCTCCGGGGTGAAGAGCACGGGATCATAGCGCCAGACGACGCGGCGCCGGGTGCAGCGCGCCGCCAGCTCCCGGAAGAACGACACGGCCTCGTCGACCCCCGGCACGGCGGGCTCCAGGAAGCGGGGATAGCCGGTCACGGTCAGCAGGAAGTAATAGGGATGGCCTCCGCGCTCAACCTCCGGCAGGTGGCGAAGGAACGGTCGCGGGTCGCGGCTCCAAAAGACGAAGGCGTCGACCTCGCCGCGCCTCAGGCCGACCTGCCTGGACTGCCCGGGTCGGAAGGGATTGCGCACCTCGACCGCGCCGCGACGCAGCTGCTCCATGAACCACTGCCCCTGGAAGGCCGGAACGTCGCAGCGGCGGGAAACGCTGACGATCACGGGCTTCTTCCGCCGCTCCCTCAACGGGAGCCGTCGCCCAGCTGGTGCAGCTCGGGGCTGTCAGGGAACTGCCGCCGGGCCAGCGCCAGCGTGGCGCGGAACCTCTCCCTCTGGTTCCCGGCCTGCAGGACCCTGAGCTGCAGCAGGTAGTTGTCCAGGGTCTCGGCCAGGAACAAGGCGCTTTGGGCGTAGCGCTCGGCCAGGGCCAGCTGCCCCTTCTGCAGGCAGATCAGCGCCAGGAGGTGATGGTTCCCGGGCTCGAAGGGATGGCTTTCCATGGCCTCCTCGGCCCTGCGCTCGGCCCCGTCGAGGTCGTTCTCCAAGAAAAGGCTGCGGGCTTCGATGTAGTCCAGGTTGCCGGGAGCAGCCGCGGCGGCCCAGGCTTCCAGCGCGAAGGGATTCATGAGCGGCGGCTCGGGCAGGAGCGCCTTTTCCCCGGTGAGCGGCAGCGGGACCGTGTTGCGGAAGGCCTGGGCGAGCTCGGCGCCGTTCTCGGCCTCGGAAAGGAAAAAGGCGAACATTTCCAGCAGTCTGGCGTCATCGGGGAAGCGCCGCAGGGCCCCGCTCAGCTCCAGACGGGCCGCCTGGGAGCGGCCCATGTCCCGCAGTAGGAGAACGAGGTTGGCCAGGACGGCGGGATCATCGCGCAGGTAGAGGGCGTAGCGCAGGCACTTCTCGGCGAGGGGAAAACGCTCCTGGCGAAGGTAGATGACGCCCAGGTTGTTGTGCGTCGCCACCGGGAACGCGTTCTGCTGCTGCATCCGGACGAAACGGTTCAGGGAGAGCTCCATCTCGCCGTCATAGAGGTCGGCCAGGGCCAGCAGGAATTCCTTCCCGGCCCGGAAGAAAGGGGAATCGCCCACCCGCTCCAGGTGGGAGCGGCCGGCGGCGGCATCGCGCTTCTGCAGAAAAACCTTGGCCAGCTCGAAGTGAATGAAATCGGAGCGCTCCGCCCGCCCCTCCGCCGCCTGCAGCAGCTCCAGCTTCTTGGCGGCATCGCTCAGCAGCAGGCTCTTGATGAAAGCCTCGTATTCGGGCAGGGCCAGGTTCAACGCCGGCAGGGTGATTTCCCGCGGTCCTTCGGCGATGGCCCGCGCCGCCTGCCGCAGCAATTCCTCCTGCAGCTTGAACAACTGCACGTAACTGCCTTTGACCAGCGGCAGCTGCCTTTGCCTTCCCGCCTCCAGATCGATCAGGACAAGCTGGACCTGCAGCGGTGCGGTCCGCTTGTCGCTGTGGAGTATCTTGCCCCAAAGCAGACGCCGCGCCCGGCTCTCCCCGGCCAGGACCATGGCCGTGGCCTTGGTGACGGCGAAGGGGAAGCGGACCAGGCTGCGCTCCAGGACCGCCTGGACTTCCTCCTCGCCGCACACCGG
>JAFGST010000205.1 GCA_016934475.1 Candidatus Aminicenantota bacterium
GAGCGGGGCGCGCGTCAGTCGAGAGCCATCAGCTTTTCCTTCTCTCCAACCAGGATCAGGATGTCGTCGCCGCGGATCTCGAAATCGGGCGCCGGATTGAAGAACATCTCCCCTTTGCGCTTGACGGCGATGACGATGGTGTTGAATTTCTGGCGCAATCCGGAATCCTTGATCTGCTTGCCGATGAAGGGTGAGTTCGGGAGAATGGTGAATTCCTCGATGGAAAGGGACATGGTGGGCGCAAAGGTCATCAGGTCGATGAACTCCACCACGTTGGGCCGCAGTACGGTATTGACGATGCGCCGCGAGCTCAGCTCGTAGGGGGTGATGACGCGGTTGGCGCCGATCTTGAGCAGCTTGCTGCGGTTGTCCGAATCCAGGGCGCGGGCGATGATGAAGACGGCGGGATTGGCCTCGCGGGCCGACAGGACGGTGAAGATGTTGTCGGCGTCCGATGAAAGCAGGGATATGAATATCCTGGCCTTGTCGATTCCCGCCAGATTCAGGATGTCCTCGTCGGTGGCGTCGCCGAGCAGCACGTTGTATCCCCTCTCCTCGGCGTTGGCGAAGCGGTCGCCGCGGTTGTCGATGACGATGAACTTGATCTTCAGCTTCTGCAGCTCCCGGCATACCTGCTCGCCCATGATACCGAAGCCGGCGATGACCAGGTGGTCCTTGAGTCGGGACATCGTTTTCATTTTGCGTCTCCCCAGGATGCGCCGGATGTTGCCCTCCAGGGCGCTTTCGGCGATCCTGCCCGCGATGTAGAAGAAGGTCCCCAGGCCGCTGAAGATGACCCAGATGGTGAACAGTTTCCCCTGCGGGCTCAACTCGAAGGCCTCGCGGTAGCCCACGGTGGTGATGCTGATCACGGTCATGTACAGGGCGTCCATCAGGGACGCCCCCTCGATGATCGCGTAGCCGATGATGTCGATGACGATCAGCAGGAACAATATGGCGAAAAGGGGGGCGATCTTTCTGCGCTCGCTCATTGGCTGCATTTTACACCAAAAGGAAATTTTTCGCCAAATGCCCCGCTATGCCCCGCCGTCGTGTATAATGGGGACCTGATGAGGAGCACCATGAAAAGGAACTTATTGCTGGTCAACTGCTACGGGGAGAAGGCGGGTGAGAAAATCGCGGGCTACCGTGAATGGCTCAGGGCGGCAGCGGCCCGGGCGGGGATCGAGGAGACCCTCCGTGAGGCCGCGGACAGCGAGCCCCTGGAAGCCAGCGGCGATTTCGCGGCCGTGATCATCTCCGGCTCGCAGAAGATGGCCGGCTCCGGAGAGATCGAGCCCGGGCTGCTCGAGTTCCTGCAGGGCAACCGCCGTCCGCTGCTGGGCGTCTGCTACGGCCACCAGGCCCTGGCCCGCGCTTTCGGCGCCCGGGTCCAGAGGGGCGAGCGCAAGCACCTGGGCGACGAGGAGGTGCTCCTGAACAAGACGGACCCTCTCTTGGCCTCGTTCCCCCACGTGTTCGCGATGTCCGAGAGCCACGAGGAGATCGTGGCCCGCGACAACGATCTGGAAAGGGGATTCATGGTGCTGGCCGAGAACAGGGAAGGGCTGGTGGAGGCCATTCGCCACCGCGAGCACCCCTTTTACGGGGTGCAATTCCATCCCGAGAAGTCGGGCGAGCTCGGGATTTTATTGCTCGTTAATTTCCTGAACATGATCTCATGAACTTGGTGTAGGGCGGAGGGTGCAGGGCGTAAGGCGCGCAGGCCGTCTGCGTTCGTCCTCCCTTGCGCCTGATGCCTTACGCCTTGTACCGATTACTTCTTGATCGCTTGCAGGGCTTCTCGCGCCGCGGCGAGCAAGGGCCCGACCGAGATGTCCTCGCCCACGGCGTTGCGCATCCACAGTGGCGGCGTCAGGCGGCCGGCGCGGCACATGCGCTCCATCTCGGTGCCCAGGTTCTTCCCGCGCAGGAACTCCTGCAGCTGGAAGGATACGATGAGGCCCAGCGGGTAGTCGGGCAGGTAGAGGGCGGCGTCGACTAGGTGCGAGTAGGCGGCCAGGATGACCTGGTCGCGGACCCCGAACAGGGGGGCGTAATGCTGGTTCCAGACCTCGCGGGCGCAGGCCATGACCGCCCGGCGCAGCCGCTCCGGGGTGGCGTCGGGATTGGCGTAGAGCCAGTTCCAGGCCTTCATGTCGACCAGGGCCACGCCGGCGATCTCGTAGGTCCGCCACAGTGCGTCCAGCGCCTTCAGTCCCCGCGCGCGCTGCGTTTCGCCCGGGTAGCCCAGGATCTCCAGATCGCGGTCCTGGAAGAGAAAGGCGAAGGCCTCGCTGCAGGCGGTGTTCGGCACGCCGGCCATCAGGTAGGAGTCGGCCTTCTGCAGCGAGAGGACCTGCTCGGCGCAGTGGCCGAGCTCGTGCATGGCCACGTTGAAGCCCTGGTACGTCAGCCCGCCGCCGTCGACGCGGGTGCGCAGGCGCGACTTCTCCGGGCGCATCATGGCCCCCCAGGCGTGACCGGCGCCGCGGGCCGCCTCGACCTCGATGCGCTCGGCGATGAAGGCGGCGCTGCGCGGGGAGAATCCCAGCCGGCGCAGGATGGGGCCCAGGTTCCTCCCGAATGCCGCCAGGTCGGGGTAGCTCTGGCGGACGCGGCGGTCCAGCTCGGCCTCGGAAACCTTGGCCCGGGGCTGGAAGCCGTCGTACCAGATGTCGAAGGGCCTCAGCTCGCGCTCCAGGCGCTGGGCGACCAGGGCGGCGATCCCCTTCACCTCCTCCGAGGTCAGCACCTCCTCCAGGAGCCGCTCCACTGTCGCCTCCTCCAGCTCGCGCTCCATTTCGAATTTGCGCCGCGGATAGGTGGGCAGCGAGGGATAGAACTCGTCCATTTCCTTCATGGCCCTGAATACGTTCAGCAGGTAGAGGTAGCGCGAGTTGGGCTCGGGCGTCCAGGAGACCTCCTTGTCGTCCTTGAACAGCTTGTTCCGGAAGGGATTCCACGAGAACTCGTCGCGGTTGATCACCCTCTGGGGGATGCTCTGCTGGATGATGCGCTTGAGCACCTCGTGGATCATCTCCTGGCGGTGCAGGCCGTTCTTCTCGGCGTACAGGGCCTTGAGCCGGTCGCGCAGCCCCCAGTGGCTGATCAGCTTCAAGCCGGCGGGGAACGGAGCCTGGCCCTCGTTGTCGATCAAGCGTCCCATATGGATGTTGTACTGGGAGACGTAGGTCTCGGCCTCGCGGAGGGCGGCGGAAACCCGCTGGCTGGCGTGGGCCGGCAGGCGGGAGAGGAAGAGATCGCCGCAGCGGGCATAGGCCCATTCCCGGCGGCTCCATCCGGGTCCGAGCTCGGTCTTCTCGGCCAGCGAATAGGTCGGGAAGTTGAGCAGCACCTCGAAGGCGACCTTGCAGTCGAACAGGTCGTCGCTGAGATGGGCGGCCGGATCGAGCTGGCCGAAGCGCAGGTCGACGGGCAGGATCTCCCCCTGGCCCAGCTGCAGCGGCCGCTTGAGCTCCAGGCGGATGCGGTCCAGGTGGCCGTCCAGGACCTCCAGGTGGCCGTCGACGCGCTGCCACAGGGCTTGCAGCCGGCCGGGATCGGCGATGAAGCCGAGCTTGCAGAACTTGACGAATTCCTCGACGCCGCCGTCGGATGCGCGCCAGAAGCAGGCCGCCTGGCGGATGCCGCACTCGATGCGCGGCCGGTGATCCTCGCCGTGCTTTCCCAGCAGGTACTCGCGAATCCCATCCTGGGTCTCCGGGTCGATGAACATGGTCTCGCCTCCCAAGCGCGTGGAAAAAATAAGCATGAATGCGGTCAGCAAGAGGGGGAATATCTTTTTCACCGGGGCCTCCACGCGGTCGAATGTAGCACGAGGCAGCCGATAAATCAAGGCTCAGGGAAGAGAGAGGGAAAGGCAGAGGGAAGAAACAGGGAAGAGAAAGTGGGATAAACCCCGAACTTTTCAGCCCTTGTGCGAGTTCGCGCTGAGAACAGGGTTTTGAGAATGCACTTCTTGCTTTGACTTCCCTTTCTCTTCCCTCATTCTTCCCTTATCTTCTCTCGAGCTCCAGACATCTCTTGCCTGGCGAACTCGATCTCGCTGGCGAAAAAGAGGATGCGGCTGAACTGGCGGCCGAGGACGTACATCTGCTGCCAGACGAAGACGGCCAGGACCAGCGGCGGTGTTCCCTTGGGGAGAACGCGGGCGACCTCGAGGTAGGCCAGCGTCAGCAGGACGAACGCCAGGCCGGCCAGGAGGTACAGTCCCCAGGCCCGGAAGAAACGGCGGCCGACGAACTTCAGCGTGCGCCACGCCTCCTTCAGGACCTTGCGGCTTCCACGCGTCACCAGCCCGATCTTGACGTAGTCAAAGAACATGGAGACAATGCCCAGCAGTAGGACCAGCGCCAGCAGGCGCAGGCCGGAGGCGATGATCACCGGCCACTCGGTCGCCGCCCGGCGCGTCAGGGCGCCGAGCAGCGCCGCGACCAGGCGGTGGATCACTCCCGCGGCGATCAGGTAGAACGGGATAGAGAGCAGGGCGACGCGGAGGAAGCGCCAGAAATACAGTCCGCAGTCGTGGAAGAAGGCGGCCGGTCCGTCCGCACCCGGCGGTCGGCCCAGGCGGCCGATGACGCCGCCGTTGAGAAACACGACCAGGAGCAGGTAGGCGAGCACGGCGGCGGCAAGCAGGGCCAGCAACATGGGGGCGGACTCCATGTAGCGGGTGCTGAGATCGGTCAGCCAGTGAACGTCCAACCGGACCAGAACGGAATCGGCGGCGAGCGAATGGGAGGCGTGGCCATGGATGGCTACGGCGAGCGGGGCGATGATCAGGAGGGAGAACAGGAAGTTGAGCGCCCACAGGCGCCGGGCCAGTCGGCCCTGCCTCGCGGTGCTCCCGAATGCCTTGGCGAACAGCTTGAGAATCGACATGGTGTGCTCCTAGATCAGGGCGCTGGCGAATTGCAGCAGGTTCTGCAGCCAGAATTGCAGCTTGGCCGACCAGCGCAAGGCCCCGGCGCTCTTGGCGCGGGCGACATAGCTGTTGTTGCTCAGGTCGCGGTCGATGAGGAAGATCGTCTCGGGATCGACTTGGGCGTAGGCGACCTTGCTGCGGCCCTCGTAGGTGAATTCGGTCCAGCGTCCCTGGCCGTCCCAGCCCTCGACCTTGCGCGTGCCGTCCTCGAAGACGGTCAGGACCTTGAGCCGGACGCCGCCGCCGGGGCGGGCTTCGCCCAGGCGCCGCACCCGCACCCGGGTAACGTATGTTTTCTCCTTTTTCTCCCTGTCCTGCCTGCGGGCCATCCGGCGCGAGGTCTCGGCTTTCCTCCCGCCGCGGTCGAACACGCCGCGGGCGGCGCGCACCTCGCGGGAGACCGCGCTGTCGACGGCGTAATCCCAGTCGTTGGCGGTGAAGAACAGCTCGTCGAAGAGCCAGCCCAGGTCGCGGCCGCTGACCTCGCTGGCGGTGGCGATGAAGTCGCGGCTCCGCGGGTGGCGGAAGCGGAAGCGGGTCTGGAAGGCGCGCATGACGCGCAGCATGGCCTCCTTGCCGATCAGGTTCTCCATGGTGCGCAGGTTGGTCGCCGCCCGCATATAGACGTTCATGCCGTAGCTTACCGACGAGGCGAAGCGCCAGGAGGCGGCCACCACCGGGTCGAGGCGGGAGGCGTGCACCGCCGCCATGCGGTCCAGCTCCAGGTCGCTGTACTTGAAGGAGCCGCAGTAGCGGGTCAGCGGGATGCCGGCCAGGGTGAAGGGGACGGAGCCGGGCCCGTAGGCCTTGGCCAGGACCTTGCCGGTGGAGTAGGTATTGAGGCCCTCGTCGAGCCAGGCCTCCTCGAACTCGTTGCTGGCCGATAGGCCGTACCAGTAGCCGTGGCCGAACTCGTGGACGATCACCATCTCGGGAAGGTTTGCCTGCGGCGTGGGCAGGACCTGGGTGCCGGCGGTGAACAGGGTCTGGTACTCCATGCCGCCGCTGCCGCTGCGGAACGGCGGATCGACCATGGTCACCTGGGGATAGGGGTAGGGACCGTACCAGAGGCCGTAGTATTTCAGGGCCATGCGCAGAGCCTGGAAATGGCGCTCGACCTGGCCGCGGTGCTCGGGATTGATCAGCAGGATCATCTTGACGTCGGGGAGCCGGACCTGCTCCAGGGGCAGGCGCAGGGCCCCGGCGACCTCGAGATACTCCTTCTCGCTCACCTCACGGGCGGCGATGAAGTCGCGCTCCAGGCGGATGTAGTCGGGATCGGCGGTCCAGGCGAAGTCGTGGATGCGCTCCTGGAGGAAGGTGTGCGTCGTGGTGCCGGCTTGGGGGTCATCGCTTCGGGCGATCTCTCTGCCCGCGGCGCCGACGACATATCCCCTGGGCACGGTGATGTGCACGGTGAAGTCGGCGAAGTCGGCGAAGAACTCGCTGTTCAGGTGGTACGAGTGGCAGTTCCAGCCCTGGCCTTCCTCGTAGACGCCGGGCTTGGGGAACCACTGGCCCAGGAAGTAGCCGTTGTGGTAGTAGCCCGAACGGCGGATGGTCCTGGGAACCTTGGCCTTGAACGCCAGCTCCAGGCCGACCGCCTTGCCTGGGGCCAGCGGGCGGGGCAGTTTTAGGCGCATGACCGTGCGGTCGTCGGGATGGCGCGGCTCGTCGGGAGCCATGAACTCCATGGCCGGCGTCAGGTCGCCGCCGCCCTGCAGGCGGATGCTCTCGACGTCGATCCAGCCCCAGTTGCCGTCCCTGACGTCGAAGTCGCCGTGGCTGTCCTCGCCGAGCCCCTCCTTGCGGGCCTCGCGCATCATGGCGCTCTTCTCGTTCTTGAAGGCGTTCCAGTAGAGATGGAACCAGATGTCGGGCACCGTGTCGCGGGTCGTGTTGGTCCAGCGGATCGTCTCCCGGCCGTGCAGCATCTTCCGCGCCGGGTCGAGGGTGACCCAGATCTCGTAGCGTAGAGGCATGGCCCTTGAGGTCCCCGACGAGGGGGTGTCTGCGGTCACCGCCTCGGATGGGGCCTGCTGTGGAGACGCCTGAGCTATGGCCAGCAGCGGAATCAGCAATGAAATGACAGTGAAGATCTTCCTCATGGGCGCACCTCCCGGGGACAGCATTATCCTGCAAAAGGAGGGAGAGTTCAAATACTTGAAGAAGAGGTTCGATGTTCGACGTTCGAGGTTGAAGAAGGAAGAAAATTTCATTTGCATGCTTCTTCCCAACTTCG
Organism: Candidatus Aminicenantota bacterium; assembly: GCA_016934475.1. Lineage (GTDB taxonomy): Bacteria > Acidobacteriota > Aminicenantia > UBA2199 > UBA2199 > UBA2199. The sequence goes on from JAFGST010000205.1 coordinate 7,191, forward strand.
AACATCAAACCTCGAACGTGGAACCTCTGTTCTCAGATCAACGGCCAGGTCTGCGGCGGCAGATAGAAGATCATCTCCACCTGGGTGCCGGCGCCCTTCTCGGAGATGATCACCAGCTTGTCGGCGAAGCGCTTCATGTTGGCGATGCCCATGCCGGCGCCGAAGCCGCGC
>JAFGST010000206.1 GCA_016934475.1 Candidatus Aminicenantota bacterium
CCAGCGCCCCTGGAACCAGAGGAACGCCCCCTGCAGCGCCGCCATGAGCAGGGTCTGGCAGACGAGGCTCCACACGCCGAAGCCGTGGAGGGCCAGCAGCACTGCGACGGCGCCGGAGACGAGAACGGCCGCGCTCTCGGCGAAAAACAGCTTCTTGAACGCCAGACGGCGCGTGAGCAGGGAATGCTGCACGATGACCAGCGCCGAAAAGACGAAGACGGGGCTGACGGCCGCGACCAACGGCGCCAGGCGGGGCTGGCGGTAGAAGGAGGCCAGGGCGGGAGCCAGCAGGACGAAGGCCAGGGTCAGAATGCCGCCGGCGCCCAGGTTGAACCAGAAGATGGAGCTGAGATGCCTTTCGTCCAGGTCCCGCTTCTGGATGATCGCGGCGGCCAGCCCCAGCTCGCAGAACAATTGGGCGAAGCCGCTGAAGACCATCACCATGGCTAGCAGGCCGAAGGCCTCGGGGGCGAGCAGGCGCGCCAGCAGCACGCCGAAGGCAAACTGCAGGAACACGCGCAGGAAGTGGCCGCCGAAGTTCCAGAGCATCCCGGTGACGGCCTGGTCTTTCAGGGCGGAGACGCCGGCGTCGCTGTCGTCGAGGTCAGGAGGTGGCATCGGGTAGGTCCTCCGGCGTTTCCCTTCCTGCGCCGAACCCGGCGGCGCGGGTTCGGCCATCGTTCAGCAGAGAAGCGAGGCGCCGGTTCAGCAGGGAGAGCGCCGCGCTCGTGCTCGGGTAAAGCAGATTCACAATTTCGTTGCTCAACCGCCGGGCCTGGGGCGCGGCCATGGCCGAAGGCAGCGCGAAGAATTCGTCCAGCGGCCGGTAGAGGCGGCTAAAGGCGATGCCGTGGCGGCGGAGGCTGGCCAATGTCTCCTGGCGGTCGGCTTCAGCCGGCACGGTGAAACTGTAGCGCCAGGGCAGCCAGTCCGCCGCCGTATAGGCGAACGGGCGGACACCGGGGATGAGTGCGGCCAGGGCGGCGAGGCGCCGCGATTGATCGCGCATCGATGCGGCCTCGCCGGAGAATGTCCGCCAGCGCTCCTGCAGCCCGGCCTGGAGCCGGGCGGGGAACGGGTACCGCAGCAAGGCCGCATGGCGGCTCAGGAAGGCGAACAGCGGGTAGGAGTCCCTCTTCATCAGCGTCAGGGCCAGCCCGTTTTTCAGCCGGGAAAGGATGCCGGAGCCGCCACGGCCGGCGAGAAGGCGGAGTTCATTGTGCGCGGCGCGCGACCGCGTGATCAGCAGCCCCCCGCCTTCCAGGGCCAAGGGCTTGGAGTAGCCGAAGCTGACAATGCCGATGTCGGCGCGGTTCCCCATCGGCAGCCCGTTTTCGCTCCCGCCGTAGGCCTGGCATGCGTCCTCGATCAGCAGGGTGGGGCGGGCGCCGATCGCCCGGCGCAGCGCGGCGATATCGGCCGGATACCCGAAGCTGTCCACGGCCAGCACGGCCCCGGTGTCGTCGTTCAGCGCCTCGGCCACGGCGCGGGGCGCGATGTTGAAATCCGCCGCCTGGATGTCGACCGGGTGCGGAACGGCCCCGGCGGCCAGGATGGCCACGACGACGCTGGGGCAGGTCGCGGCAGGGAGGATGACCCGCCGGCGCCCGGGAGGCAGCAGGCGCAGCGCCAGCATGATGCCACTGCTGCCGCTGCCGACGGGGAGGATGTGTTCGCTCTGAAAGTAGTCGGCCAGCTCGCTGAAGGGCCAGTCAGCCATGGGTGACGAGACTCCTCCAGCGCGCGACGCTCTCCTCGACGCGGCGGCGGAACGGGCCGTCGCCCGGGCCGCCTTCGCTGAGATGGATGGCGGCGGCCCCCCCGCCGCGCCGGGCCTTCAGCTTCACCCCCTGCCGGCGCATGGCGCCGTCGACCCAGACCAGGATCCCCCCTGGATCGGTGCAGAAGCTTTCGTAGTCCAGCGCGAGCCAGCGCCGCGAGGGCAGCTGCGCCAGCGTCGTTTCGATTTCGTGCGCCACGTCGCATACCTGGAAGACCGCCTGCTCGATTTCATCGTGAAACGGGTGACGCCAGAAACGGGGCGGCAGGGCGCCCCACCAGGAGCCGAGGGGAATGCCGTGGGCCTGGCGGGCCCGCAGCAGCGATGAGACGTTGGCCAGCATCTCGCGGCGGACATGGACGTACAGCGAATCGGGAAAGATGCTGGAGAGAGCAGGGATGCGGATGGAATTCGAGTTGTTCTTGTTGATGAACGGCGCCCGGTACAGCCGCTCCAGGCCGCGGACGATGGCCGGGAGCTCCGGCAGCTTGTCCCAGGCGGTTTCTTGGCTCAGGTCCCTCTCTGGGAACCAGCGGTGAAAGATCTCCCAGCCGTCGCTGGGTGATGAGGCGCCGGGGATGATCCCGAAGCGGCTCTCGTAGGATCGGCGGAAGCGGTGAACGGCGAGCGTCCAGAGCGAGGCCATCAGGGGCGAGCGGGGATAGGCCTTGGCCAAGTTGCTGAAAAAAGCGAAGCGACGGTTGTTCACCAGGTGCTGGTAGACCACGGTGGTGCCCGAGCGGGGAACGCCGACGATGAACAGGGGAGGGAAGCGGTTGCCCCCCGGGAAGGCCCGAAGCCAGAACGCTTCCAGGTGCTTGGCCAGGCGGTAGATCATGAGCTGCGCCGGCCATGGTTCGGCGGCGCGGACAGGACGGCACCAGCCCCGCGCCCCCCGGCCTCCCGGGAGAAGGTTCGATTCCTGCCATCAGGAGTTCTCACGGACAATCCTTGTGACCGCGGCGATCACGGCGCGCACGTTCCTGTCGCTCAGCTTGGGCGACAGCGGCAGGGAGATGGTGCGCTGCGAGACCCACTCGGCGCCGGGGAAATCCCCGGGCCGGTAGCCGAACGTCTCCCGGTAGTAGGGGTGCAGGTGCAGGGCGATGTAGTGGACGCCGACGCCGATGCCGGCCTCGGTCATGCTTTGCAGGAATTGGTCGCGGCTGATGCGCAGGCGCTCGATGTCGAGCAGCAGGGTGTAGAGATGGAGCGCGTGCCTCGTGTCGGGCTCCGGCGGCGGGGGCAGGAAGACCGGCAGGGAGGCGAAGGCCTCGTCGTACCGTTTCCAGACGGCGGCGCGCCGCCGGCGGTATTTCTCGATGCGCGGCAGCTGCCGGATGCCGATGGCCGCCTGCAAGTCCATCATGTTGTACTTGAAGCCGGCGTCCACCACCTGGTAGTGACGGTAGCCTTCGTCGGAGAAGCGCTTCCAGGCGTCCCTACTCATCCCATGCAGGGCCAGGGTCTTGAAACGTCCGGCGTACTCGCCGTCGTCGGTCACGGCCATGCCGCCCTCGCCGGTGACGATGTTCTTGGTCACGTAGAAGCTGAAGCAGCCGATCTGGCCGAAGGTGCCGGTCTTCTTTCCGTGATACTCGGCCTCGATGGCATGGGCGCAATCTTCGACGATCTTCAGCCCATGGCGGCCGGCCAGTTCCGTGATGCCGTTCATGGCGCAGGGCCGGCCGGCGAAATGCACCGGAATGACCGCCCGCGTGCGCGGGGTGATCTTTTTTTCCATGTCTTCCAGCGAGAGAGTCATCGTCCGCCGGTCGCAATCGACCAGCACCGGCCGGCCGCCGGCATGGATGACGGCGTTGGCCGTGGCCGCGAAGGTCATCGCCGGCACCAGCACCTCGTCTCCGGGGCGGATGCCGATGGCCAGCATGGCCAGGTGCAGGGCGGCGGTGCAGGAGTTGACCGCCATGGCGAAGCGCGTCCCCTTGAGAGCGCGGAACATCTCTTCGAAGCGAGCGACGCGCGGACCGGTTCCCAGCCAGCCCGACTTCAGCGTCCGTACGACCTCGCGGATCTCTTCCCGCTCGATCTTGGGACTGCCGAAAATCAAGAAATCCTTCTTGGCGGACATCTGCCATATTGTACCATTTTTTTCCGGCCGACACATCCGGCCGGGCCGGCCCCAGGCTTACTCCTGCCGGTCGTGCGCCTTTCCGGCCACGATGATGTCCTGGGACGAAAGAAAGCGCGCGCGCCCGCTCCAGGAGCCGTAGCGGACCGGCTCCTGGACGCGCAGGCCGCACGTTTCGTGCAGGGCCCGGATACGCCCTTCCTCGTGGGCGATGCTCGCTTCCGGCATTTTCGCGTCGATGACCAAGCCGGAGTCGTGGGGGTAGCGGAAGCGGCTGTTCGTTCTTCTCAGCCGCTCGCGCGTCGGCTCGTCCAGCAGGAAATAGGTGGCCAGCAGCCGGCCCCCGCTTTTTAGCAGCCGCGAGGTCTCCCGCAGGTAGTTCTCGATATCGTCCAGGAGCATGTGCGTGAAGACGGAGGTCAGAAAGACGAAATCGAACTGGCCGCCGCCCAGCGGGAAGCGGAAGGAATCGGCCTTGAGCCTGCCCTTGGGGTTGGCCTGGCCGTTGAACACGTCGACATGATGAAAATGGAAATTCTCAAAGCGCGGGGTGATGTTCCTTTGGCACCACGAGATCTCGGCCCGGACGATATCGAAGCCCTCGTAGCTTCCTTTGCCGCTCAGGTACGTCGTCAGGGGGATGGCCATGCGGCCGACGCCGCATCCGATCTCCAGCACGCGCTCGTCGGGCCGCAATCCGCCCAGGTCGATAAAATAGCGCAGGAATTCATGGCCGATTTCCGCGAAGGGACCGTCACCCACCGTAATCAGCGAGGGCGGCGGCTGCAGGCCGCGGCGCCTTCTGGTCGCCAGCGCCGCCATGTCCCGCGGGAAATGGTAGATGCGCCTCAGCCATGGAAGGCGGTAATAGGCGCAGCGCAGGATGGACTGCACGCCGGCCGGAAGACACCTGCGCGCCAGCTTCTTCATTGGCCGCCGGCGATGAGTGCGCAGATCCGTTCCTGCTCGTCCTCTTGCAGATAGGGGTGCATGGGCAGGCTGAAGACCTCGCCGGCGATCTTCTCGGCGACCGGGAAATCGCCCCGGCGATACCCCAGGCCGGAGAACGCCTCCTGCAGGTGCAGGGGGATCGGGTAGTAGATGGCGGTCGGAATGCCGTTCCGGCGCAGGCGGCCGATGATCTCGTCGCGGCGCGGATGCAGGACCGAGTACTGGGCCCAGGCCGAGATGTTCCCCTCCAGGATCCGGGGCGTCTTGACGACTCCGGCCAGACGCCTCTCGTAGCGGTTGGCCACCCCCTGGCGCAATTCGATCTCCTCGGGGAAGATCTCCATCTTGGCCAGCAGCACCGCCGCCTGCAGCGAGTCCATGCGGCCGTTGATGCCCACGCGGACGTTGGTGTACTTGTCGATCCCCTGGCCGTGGACGCGGATCGATAGGAGCTGCTCGCGCAGGGAGTCATCGTCGGTGAAAATCATGCCGCCGTCGCCGTAGCAGCCCAGGGGCTTGGCCGGGAAGAAGCTCGTCCCCGCAACCTTGGCCAGGGCGCCCGCCTTCTTTCCCCGCTGGCGGGCGCCGAAGCTCTGGGCGGCATCCTCCAGGACGAACAGGCCGTGCCTCGCGGCGAGAGTCTGGATGGCCGGGTAATCGGCCGGCTGGCCGAAGAGGTCCACCGGGATGATCCCCCGCGCGTTCAGCTTCCCTTCGGACCGCACGCGCCGGATCGCCTCCTCGAGGTTCGCCGGGTCGATGTTGAACGTCTCCGGGTCGATGTCGACGAACACGGGCGTGGCGCCCAGGAGGCGGATCACCTCGGCGGTGGCGATGAACGTGAACGTGGAGGTGAAAACGGCGTCACCGGGGCCGACTTCCTCGACCATCAGCGGCATGAGCAAAGCGTCGGTGCCGCTAGCCACCGCCACGGCGAAAGGGACGCCGGTGAAGGCCGCCAGTTTTTCCTCGAGCTCGCCGATCTCCGGGCCCATGATGTACTGGCCGTGGTCCAGGATCCTTCGCCAGCCGGACTCGATCGCCCCGCGGATCCGCTTCTGCTGCGCTGCCAGGTCGATGAACTGCATGCTAGTCGTCTCCTTGATATTTTTCAAGATCGCGGCCATCCTTGCCCTCTCCGCAGGCATCAGGATCGCCGCGCTCCGGCCCCGTTGACCGGGCGGACCGCGGTCGAGCTGCTGCGGTCGGTCGGGAATCCATGATACATCAAATCGCCGCGGTTTGGCAAACGCTCGCGGCGGGCTTTCGTTCCGCCGCCTTCGCCAAGGAAGGGGAATCTTCTAAGCCGTGGGCCCCGGTTTCTGAAAGACTCCCAGGATATAGTCGCTGGATATCTCCCCGCTGCGCATGAGCCGGTCCTCGAGGGCGAAGCATTCATGCAGGATTTCGTCCGTCTTCGCGTTGTCCTCCAAGAAGTGGTGGGCGATCTCGAAGAAGACCAGGTTGACGATGGCCCCCCCCTTCTCCTTGATCTCCAAGGGCGTGAACATCTCCTTGAGAAGAGGCAGGATGACGGACGAGTCGGCGGCCTCGGAGGGATCGGCCAGCAGCATGCGCAGCCGCCCGGGGGCGTCGATCGTTCTTTTGACCTTGCCGTCGGCCCGCCGCTGCCGGTATTCCTCGGGAATCGCCGACAGCATGGATTGGGCCGCTCGCAGCTGGCGCTCCGTCCATTGCAGGCGCGAGGGACCGACGAAATCGTTGACCAGCAGAAGCCCTTCCGGCTTCAGCATCTTTTTCAGCCTCGCCAGCGCCGCGCGCATGGGATAGAAATGGTGCAGGGCGCCCTCGGCCAGGACCAGGTCATAGGCGTTCTCCCCTTCTACTGCGCGCATGTCACCGACCGAGAAAGCGACCACGCCGGCCAAGCCCGTTTTCTCGGCTGCGATCCGGGCGGCGGCGATCCTTCGCGGCGACAGGTCGCAGGCGTCGATGCGCCGGAAGAGGCCGGTGCGGGCCCAGCGCAATTCGTTGCCGCCGCTGCCGCAGCCGGGAGAAAAGGCGACCAGGCCGCTCATCCCGGCCAGGAAGCGTCGGCGGACGTACTCGACATGATCGATTTCCGGATCGCCGGAAACCATCCGCCGCCAGCGCCGCTGCAGGGCCGGGATCTCCCAGGCGTGGAGCGCGGCGTCCCGGGGTTGGTCCCAGGTCGCGCGAGTCTTTCCCCGGGCGCCGGAAAAGAGCTTCTGCAAGAGCCGATGCCACTCCCCCCGCTTGATCTTCTCCCTGAACCGGCGCAGGTCATGAATGTTGATCCAATTGCGGAGCATGTTCTTTTTTCCTTATAATGATTATTCTAGCAACTTGCGCGAGCTCGGACAACAGGCACGGAGCGATCCTGGGTTTTGACAAAAATTGTCACTCGAAGTGCCCTTAATTGGCAAAATTGGGAGCGATCCCCGGGCAAGAAGCAGGCGGACACTGGATTAAAATTGGTACCGAAAATGCATACATTTGAATGAATCCTTAAGGAGGTTCGCATGAACAAAAAAGGTTTTACATTGATTGAGCTGCTGATCGTCGTAGCCATCATCGGCATCATTGCCGCCATCGCCATCCCCAACCTTCTGGTTGCCCTGCAGAAAGGAAAGCAGAAGGCGACCATGGGCGACATGAAATCGGTGGGCAACGCGATCGAGTCCTACATCACCGACTGGTCGTTCTGCCCCCAGGGGGCTGCCGGACCCATCTCCAGCATCGACCAGGCCTACTTCCGCCCCTTCTACATCAAGATCCTGCCGCTGAACGACGGCTGGGGCACGACGTTCCAGTATGCGCGCGGCGATGTCGCAACGACCACCCAGGACCTGTATTCGGTTGAGTCCTACGGCCGCGACAAGATCGACTCCGGCCCGAACACCGAGTACGACGTGACGGCGCTGTCCCACTTCAACAACGACGTCATTTACTCCAACGGCCAGTTCACCGTCGGTCCGCGGGTAAAGAGATAAGCGCGGCGATTTCGTTTTTCCAGAGCGGCTGGAAGCTTCTTCCAGCCGCTTTTTTTTTGCTGCTGAATTTTTCCACCAGCGAAGTCAAGGGATTGTTCTGGCTGCGCCTGGCCTACTTCTCCTTCCTGCTGGTCCTGTTCTTCCTCTGCCGCCGTCTCCGGCTCGAAAGGATCCTCGCTCCCGTCGTCGGGGGTATCGCGCTGATCCTCTTTGTTTACGGCGTCTTTCAGAAGTTCCTGATTTTCCCCCGCATCCTGGAGCAGGCGGCATCCGGGCACTCGTTCTATGCCCAGGCCCTACGCATACGGATCGCTTCCGGGCGCATCTTTGCCATTTTCGCGCTGCCCACCCTATATGCCATGATCTGCGGGCTGCTGCTGATTTTCATCGTCCACTATTTTTACCACTCCCGGGGCTGGGCCAGGACCTTCTGGGCGCTGCTGTTCCTCCTGGGCGGATTCAACCTGGTGCTGACCCAATCCTTCGGCGGCATCCTTTTTTTCGCGGCGGGAAGCCTGTTTTACCTGTTTTCTTCACGCATCTTCAAGGTCAAGTTCTTGGCGCCGCTGCTGATGGTCCTGGCCCTGGTCCTGTTCCTGGTCACCGCCCTGCGCTTCTCCGAGGCCCGGGAACTGGCCCCGGCCAGGCTGCGACTGGCCAATTGGGCCCAGGCCGGCCGGCTGATCGAACAGGCCCCGCTTCTCGGCGTGGGGCTCGGGAACTACGAAACGGCGGTGCCGCCCCATGTTCGGCGCTCCGAGCCCGCCTCCATTTATGCCCACAATTTTTTCCTGCAGCTGGCCGCCGAGACGGGAGTGCCGCTGTTTCTCCTGCTGGCCGTCGTCTTCCTGGCATGGCTGAAGCGAAACATGAGCGGTTTCCTGAAGGCGGAGAACGCCGTGTTCGCCGGCGCCTGCATCCTGATCCTGTTTTTCAACATGTTCGACGTGGGGAGCTTTTTCCTCGCGGCCGGGGTCAGCCTGGCCGTCGCGCTCTCACAGGTCGCCAGGATGGAGCGCCCGGCGCGGCTGCACAATTTCGTCGCGGCCGCCCTGCTGGCGGCCGTGCTGCTGGTCCAGGCCTATGCCGCCGACCGGCAGAAGAGCGGCGACCTGTGGCTCAGCCAGGGCGATCCGGCCCGGGCGGAGGCCCTCTACAAGGATTCGTTGAGATTCAATCCGCACTCATACCGGGCCTGGCTGGGCCTGGCCCACATCGCCCGGCAGCGGGGCGACCGCATGGCTGCCGACCGCGCCTTGCGCAAGGTCCTGGAGATCCATCCCGGCCAGCCCTACGCCAATTATCTCTTGTCCGTCTCCTCGTGGCAACGAGGGGCCTACCTGACGGCGCTTTTCCACGCCCGGTGCGCGGCCCGGGCCAACCGCAGAAACAAGGAATACCAGAGGTGGCATGAAGTGGTCCAAGGCAATTTCTCCCTCCAGCCCCCGCGTCCAGGAAATTGAATTCGCGGTTCTCCTGGGCTGGGCCCTGCTGTTCCCGGCCAAGCAGACGTACGCCTATTACTTGGGATTCGTATCGATCCTGACCGTTTTCACCCTGCGCAAGGCCGTGGCCGCAAAGAACATCACCGTGAACCGGTTTTTTTGTTTCCTGCTCCTCCTGAACGCAATGTTCATCTTCAGCGCCTTCTTCTCCGCCCATCCCTTCAAATCGCTGTTGTTTGTCGCCGACGTCTTCATGCTTTCCTGGTGGTTCATTTTTTTCTACCTGGAAAGGGAGGGCGTGATCCGCTACGTGCGCCTGGCGGCATGGGTCATCTCGCTGTCCTCGCTGGCGGTCGTCGCGCTTTTCGCGGCGCAGGCGGGGCGACTGCCGGTCACTCCCTGCTTCAAGAATCCCATCCTGCAGGGCATCGCCTCAGCCCTGGCCGCGCTCGTCTTTCTCCATGCCCTGCTGAAGCGCTACCAGCACGTCGAACTCCTGCTGCTGGCGCTCAATGTCCTGGCGGTGGTCATCTGCGCCTCCAAGGCGGCCTTCCTGGGCCTGGCCGCGTTCGCGGCGGCCATGATTCTCCGCGGCCGGCGGCGCTGGCTGCCCTATCTCGTCCTCGTTCTTCTTCTCGTGCTCGTGGCGCCCACTCCGCTGCGGCGCATGGTCGGCCATTCGCTGCGCCACGATCCCTATGTCCTGAACCGCCTGGACATCTGGAACATGTCGGCGCGCATGTTCCGTCGCCATTTCTGGACCGGCGTCGGACCGGATCTTTTCCCCGAGGCGGCCCCACGCTTCAATTTTCCCCAGGAAGGGGGACCGGCCCGTTATTTCAAGCTTCCCGAGTCGCCCCACAGCGACTATTGGAAAATCATCTCCGAGAACGGCCTGCCGGGCCTGATCGCTGTACTGCTTTTTCTGTTTTTTTCCATCCGTCGTCTGCTGTCCCCGCCACGGTTCCACCTGCCGAAGCTGCTGCTGGCATTCCTGCTGGCCGAAATCCTGCTATTCAACTGCGCCTTCAATTTCTTTTTCCTCATGCTCTTGTTCCTTTTGCTCCATGATTCGCTGTGGGCTCGGGGTCGGTTTGTATCCCTGCAGCATGGCTTCAAGGTGCTCGCCGCGGCCTTGCTCATGTTTTCCGCATTGGTCCTGTACCTGTTCCCCTTTCTCGCCGACCGCCTCATGGATTCGGCCTCCAGGGAGCCGGACCCCGTCCGCCGCTTCGAGATGCTGCGGCGCGCCGGCCTGCTGAGCCCGCTGGACGAAAGGGTGCCGCTGGCCAAGGCCGGGCTGCTGCGGGCCTTTGCCCGCTCCCGCCACAGCATGGAGGCCTGGGGCGATGCCGTGGACTGCCTGCGTGCGGCGCAGGGATTGAACCGCAACAGCGGCGAGGCCCTGCTCATGGAATCGGAGCTGTTCCGGGAATTCCCCGGCGGCCAGGCCGTGTACCCGGCCCAGGGTGCCGAGGTGCTGGCGCCGCTGTCCAAGGCGGAGAAACTGGCCCCTTGCAATCCGTTTTTGAAGCTGGAGCAGGCCGTGATCCTGCGCGCCTTCGGCCACGAGGCGGATGCGCGGCGCCAGGCCGAGGCCGCCCTCGACCTGGAGCCCGAGTACGTCGCGGCGATCCTTTTTCTCCACGATCTGAACGGGGGGGCGGCCGATGACCCGCGCCTGGGCAAACGCATCGCCCGCATTCGGGAAAAGGCCAGGCGCCTGGGGGCCAGTCCCGGATCCTATCTCTTCCGGCTCCACCGGCTGCCGGCTGCGACGCGGATGAGCGAGCGGCCGGAACAGGATCTTCCGCGGGGCTGACGATGTTGCCTGCGCGTGAGGCCTGATGGCCTTTCGGGCTTAATTTGGCAGCAATAATGCTTGTTAAATTGTGGATATTTTCGGGAGGTACTGATGAACAAGCGAGGCTTTACTCTGATAGAGCTGCTGATCGTCGTGGCCGTCATAGGAATCATTGCCGCGATCGCCATCCCCAACCTTCTGGTCGCCCTGCAGAAAAGCAAGCAGAAGGCGACCATGGCCGATATCACTTCCATCGGAGCGGCCATTGAATCATATATCGTCGACTGGGCCTTTGCGCCCGCCCAGGGCGCCATCTTGATCACGGCCCTGGACCATGGCTGGTTCAGGCCTTTCTATATCAAGATCCTCCCCCTGAGGGACGGCTGGGGAACCCTCTTCAGCTATGCCGCCGGTGAAGGCGGCGAGCATGATTTCTATTCGATCTATTCCTGGGGGCGGAACGGCATCGACGACGGCCTGGGGCACGGGGAATACCCCGTCGTCGCCCTCTCCGATTTCAACAAAGACATCGTTTACTGCAACGGACGATTCACGATCTCTCCGCGGGTCAAGAGATGATCGCCCGCTGAGATCGGGCACTCCGTCCGGTCTTTTCCGGCGGGCTCCAGGCGGCGCTCAATCCACCTGGGCTTCCACCTGCAAAAAAGTGTAGGGATTGCGGTAGTCGTTGGTGCGGATCTTGACCATGGTGTTGAAAACGCCGCGGTCGAACGGGGAGAAGCGGAGGATGATCTCGGTGCTTTTCCTGGGCGCCACCGCGTTGGTCTTGAACTCCAGGGAGATCTCGGGGCTGCAGCTGACCTCGATGATGCGCAGGTCGATGTTGCCGAGATTGCCCAGGAGCACCTTGCGCGCGATGGGCTTGCTTGCGGGCACGCGCCCGAGGAGTAGCCGGTCGGGCTTGAGGTCGGCCTGGGCGAAGTCCTTGATCGCGACGGTTCCGCTCAGCGCCAGCCGAATCTCCGGGGCGGAGCTGTCGTTGGTGGTCACGGTGATGGTCTTGACCACCTTGCCGCGGTAGCCGGCGGTGTGGAACTTGGCGACGATCTTCCCCTTTTCCCCGGGCCGGTACTCCTGCTTGGTCATGGCCGTCGTGGTGCAGCCGCAGGCGGCGATGATGTTGCGGATCCGCAGCACGTCGGTGCCCGCGTTCTCGAACTCGAAGACGACGTCGACGACGTCGCCGCTGGCCGCCTCGCCGAAGTCGACGGTCGTGCTCTTGAACTTGATGAGAGGCTTGGCGAGCATCACCGCCGGCAGCAGAATGAGCGCAATGACTATCGATCGTTTCATTTTTCCTCCAGTTCGCGGATTCTTTTCTCGAGTGCCCGCAGCTTTTCCTTCCAGGCGGACAGGTGGCGGGCCAGGACCATGTTCTTGCGCCATTCGCCGATCTCTTGGTGCGGGATGCCGGCGACGACCGCCCGGGACTTGATCGAACCGCTGACTCCCGACTTGGCGGCGATCATCACGCCGTCGGCGATCTCGACGTGGTCGGCGACGCCCACCTGGCCGCCCATGATCACTCCGGCGCCGACCCGTGTCGATCCCGAGATGCCCGTTTGGGCCGAGATGGCGCTGTCCCTGCCGATGCGCACGTTGTGGCCGACCTGCACCAGGTTGTCCAGCTTCACGTTCGGCTCCAGGACCGTCTCCTCGATGGTCGAGCGGTCGATGCAGGTGTTGGCGCCGATCTCGCAGCCGTCGCCGATGATTACCCTGCCCACCTGGGGGATCTTCACCGCTGCCCCCTCGGTCGTGCGCCCGAAGCCGAAGCCATCGGCGCCGATCACCGCTCCGGGATGGATGATCACCCGGTCGCCGATCACGACGTTCTCGCGGATGACGACATTGGCGTAGATCAGGCAATCGCGGCCGATGGTGACGTCGCGGTAGACGGCCACGCCGGAATGGATCTCGGTGCCGGCGCCGATGCGGCTGTTCTCGCCGATGAAGGAAAAGGGACCGAGGCGGACGTTCTCCTCCAGTTGGGCGCCGGGGCAGACGTGGGCGTTGGCGGCAATGCCGGTCCAGAAAGGGTGGCGCGGATGGAAGCGGTCCAGCAGGCGGGCGAAGGCCAGTTGCGGATCCGCCACCAGGATGCGGTTGGCGTAGGGCAGGTCGCTGTCGCTGGCCACGAGCAGGGCGCCGGCACGGAGGCCGGAAGGATCGACGTCCTCCCTGCCCCGGGCCACGTAGGCGATCTCGTCGGGCCCCGCCCGCTGCAGGGCCTGTACCCCATGGATCTCCAGGGTGGCATCGCCCAGGAGCGTGCCGCCGATCCAGTCGGCGATTTCTTTCAAATCAGGCATGGTTCTCCTTATCGAGCAGGTAGGTCATCTTGGCCCCGAAGAGCATGATTCCCATGGTGATCTCCATCCAGAATCCGAACAGGATAATGGACACGATCGGGTCTTGAATCCTGCGCAGCAGGGACACCTCGACCAGGTAGTAGGTATAGGCCCTCTTGATGGCCTCCCACAGCAACGCCGAGACCAGGGCGGCCGACAAGGCGGCTCCGAGGTTCACCTTCTTCTCCGGGATCCACTTGAAAAGGATGAAAAAGAAGAGGAAGGTGATCAACAAAGGCAGGATGTACTTGACCAGGAGTCCGTTAACGGCGTGCACCAGCGCCGGGTCGATGCGGATCTGTCCGGCCAGGTCGCGCTCGAAGAGGGCGGTCAGGGTCGAGATCAGCCCGGTCACCAGGAAGGACGAGGCGATCAGGATTACGACCATCAGGAGCAGCCCGAACTCCTTCAGGCGCTTGCCGAGGAACGCGCGCCGGATGTCGATGAAGAACATGTCGTTGATGAATTGCACCATTTTCTTGAAGACCAGGATGCCCATGAACAGGAACACCCCCAGGCCGAACAGCCCCAGGTCGCCTATGCGCGCGGTCAGGTCGGCGGCATGGCGGAAGAATACCGGGGCGACGCGCTGGAGGAATTCCGGCGAGAAGGGGTAGACGTTTTGCAGGGCGCTGTCGGCATCGCCGCCGAAGCCGGCAAAGACGTGGGAAAAGAAGATCAGCAGGAAGAAGGAGGAGAAGATCGAGTAATAGGCCAGGATGGAGGATTTGTCGATGCCGCTCTCCCTCAGGAAGCCTCCCAGCGCGTGCCAGGCGCTCCTCAGGATCCTCTGCGGCATCCAGGCGAACCGTTTCCTGACCATGGACGGAAAAGGGGTGCAGCGGCCTGCGCCCACCTTTGACGGCTAGAAAATCAGCCGACGGTGTATTTGCCCCATTTGACGAAGAACAGGATGAGGTCGATCAGCAGCACGTAGATGACCAGGGACTCCATGAGGGCCAGGGCGATGATCAGCAGTCCGCGGATGGAGTCGGCCGAGGCCGGGTTGCGGGCGATGTTGTCCGAGGCGTTGCAGAATGCCTTGGATTGGCCGATGATGCCCATAATGGCCGCCACGGTCAGGCAGACGCTGCCGCAAAGGATGGTCCAGAAGAACAGCGAGGTGGGAGGCATGGGCTTATCCAGCGATTGCGCAGGCATGGCGGCCGCCAAGGCAAGCCAAGCGACGATGGCCAGGAATGCTTTTTTCTTCATGTGTGGGTTCCTCCTAATTTTATTAGTGTTCCGAAGCGATGGCGCCAGCCAGGTAGACCGACGACAGCATGATGAAGATATACGCTTGCAGAAGTGATGTGAATACGGCCATGGCCATCATCGGCAGCGGCGCCACGAAGGGGACCAGGGAAACGATGATGATGATCACCAGGTCCTCGCCGAAAATATTGCAGAATAAACGGACGGTCAAGGATAGGGGCCGGGAAAGATGGGAAATGATCTCGATGGGCGCGAACAGCCAGCCCAGCCACCACTTGGGACCGGTGAACGTCCTCAAGTATCCCAGGAGGCCGTGCTGCTTCACTCCCTGCGCATGGTAGTAGAGGAAAATGAATATGGCGCAGCCCGCGGGGGCGTTCAGGTTGGCGGTGGGCGATGCCAGTTCCGGCAGCAGGCCCAGCAGGTTGGAAACGGCGATGAAAAGCCCGAGCGTACCCAGCACGGGGACGAATTTCCGTCCCTCCGGGCCGATCATGTCGTCGACGGTGCCGCGGAAGAACAGGTAAATGGCCTCCAGAAAGGCCTGCATGCGGACCGGGAAAATGGACAGGTTCTTGACCGTCAGCCTGAAAAAGACGACCAGAAGCAGCGTGGCGAGCGCGGCCATGATCACGTGCGCCGGCAGCGGGTCGCCGTGCAGGCGAATGCCGACGCCGGCCGCCGCCGCGCGGAGCAGGTCGTTGATCCAGACGGCGATCAGCGGATTATGTTCCATGGGAACCTTTCCCCGGGCGCCGGCGCCGGCCGGCGCCGATGAGACCCAGATAGGCCAGGGACAGGCCCTGGGCGAAGAAAATGGCGCCCGCTCCGGCCAGGTGGACGGCGCCGAGAAACAGCGCGCCGATGAACAGACATTTTGCCAAGCCCGTCATGAAGAACATCGTTTTTCCCTTGCCGGTATCAAGGATGCGGTCGGCCTGGCGGATCAATAAGAACAAGCCCGCGATGCCGCTGGCGGCGCCCGCCAGGGAAATTATACAATATTTGCCGCTGCGTGTAAAAAAAAAATGAGCAGCAGGGCCAGGGCCTCGGCGCCGGCGGCGTAGGCCACGCCGGCCCGGAACAAGGTGCCGCTATTTTTTTCCATCATGCCGGCGCGCCTGGGAAAACAGGTTGAAGAACCCGGCCAGGATGCCGTAGATGATGAAGACAACGGTAAGCCAAGGATCGGTCTTCAGCCAGCGGTCCAGGAAATGGCCGATGAAGAAGCCGACCAGGATCGAGGCGGGGAACATCAGCCCGACGGATGAATACTCGACCCATTTTTTCTTGCCTTCCCTGCCGGACGAGGCAGCCACGGCTCAGGAGGCGGCCGGTGTGCCGCGCCTCCGCTCAGTAGTCCTCATCCTCTTCGCTGTCCTTGAGATCGAAGCCGTCCAGGTCCTCTTCGGACTCCTCGTCGCCGAAATTCTCCTCTTCCTCGTAGTAGTTCGCGGCGTCGAAGTCCTCCGCGCCGAATTCATTCTTGCGCGTCTCGATGGCCTTGTAGAACTCGTCCTCGTCTTCGTAATGGCGGATGAAATTGGCGTCCAGCTCGCTGTAGAAAAGCTCCAGGTAATCGTCCTCGATATAGCAGAAAACCGACATATGCTCGTCGCTGTCCAGGTTCCCGACCACTTCGACGATCTTGGTGGCGGCCGCCTTCAGCGTGTCCAGCGTCTGCCAGGATATGATCTCCAACTGCTCCATCGGCGCTCGCTCCTTGCGGGGATTTCGTTTGTCTTTATTTAATTGCTCCTTTTCCTTTTGTCAAGCGTTTTGCCAAAATTTTTTCAGATGGCGGCCGGTCGGAGAACCGGCGCGGCGCAAGAGCTGCCGCGGGCTGCCGCTGAAGACGAGGTAACCGCCGCCGGCGCCGCCCTCGGGACCCAGCTCGATGACAAAGTCGGCGGCGGCGATCAGGACCGGGTTGTGCTCGACGGCCACCACGGTGTGGCCCTGGGCCAGCAGCCGCACCAGGAGCTGCCGCACCACATCGACATCGCGCGGATGCAGCCCGGAGGACGGCTCGTCCAGCAGGAACAGCGTATCCGTCCGCTGCCGGCCCAGGTGCTTCAGAAGCTTCAGCTTCTGCGCTTCGCCCATGGAGAGGCTGCCCAGCTTCTCGCCCAGCTGCAGGTATCCCATGTCGTTTTCCCGCAGGCACTGCAGGGCGGCCCGGGCCTGGGGAATAACCGGGCCCAGCGCCGTGCAGAAGTCCTCGACGCTCATGGCCAGAACGTCGGCGATGCTCTTCCCCTGATGGGTTACCTTCAGGACGTCGAGCGCGAAGCGGCTCCCGCGGCAGAGGGGGCAGGTGGATTTGACCGCGGGCAGAAACTGCATCTCGATCTGGCGGAAGCCCCGGCCCTTGCATTCCGGGCAGCGGCCCAGGGACGAATCGAAGGAGAAATGGCCCGGGCGGTATCCCAGCAGGCGGCTCGGCTTCAAGGTGGCGAAGAATTCGCGGATGGGATCCAGGGCGGAGAAAAAGCCGGCGACGATCGAATGGGCGCGCAGCGGGGTAATGCCGGGATCGATGTGCACCTTTTCGCCGATGAAGGCTCCGGGCCGTGACTTGAGGAAAAGTTCGTCGTAAAGAAGGGAACTCTTGCCGGCGCCACTGACGCCGGCGATGACCGTCAGCGCCCGCAGGTGGATGCGCAGGTCAAGGTTCTTCAGGTTATGGGCGCAGGCGTTGCGCACGGGGAACGATGGGCGCGGACCCCTGCGTGGCGCGACCAGGCGCGGCCGGCTGCCGAACGACTTCTGGGTGGCCGTGGTCGCCGCGGAGAAGAACGTTCCGCTTCGGCCGCTGAACACGATTCGCCCCCCCTGGGGACCGGCGCCGGGCCCCAGCTCCAGCACGTGGTCGGAGCGGCCGACAAGGTAAGGGTCGTGCTCGATCATGACGATGGTGTTGCCGTTTTTCTTCAAGCGTTGCAGAAACCAGTTCATCTTCTCGTGATCGGCCGGGTGCAGGTCGGCCGACGGCCGGTCGATGATCAGCAGGGAATCGGAGAGAGTCGAGCCCATGATGAAAGCCAGGTTGATGCGCTGGTGTTCCCCCCTGGAAAGGGTATGGGTCGGGCGATTCAGCTGGATGTAATGCAGGCGGCTCTGAACGAGAAACTCCAGTTTGGAGGAGATCTCGTCGAGGACCTCCGGGGATACCTTGGCACGCAGGCGATCTGCGCTTAGCGAACGGATGAACTCCCGGGCTTCTCCGCAGGTCATGGCCAGGACCTCGGCAATGGTGCGCCCCTGGACGCGGAAGGCGAGGGCCAGGGGATTGAAGCGGCTGCCGCTGCAGGCCGGGCAGGGGAGATAGGCGGTGAAGCGGCTGAGGAAAACCCGCGCCGACACCCGGTAGGATTTCTTGCGCAGGTAGTCGAAGAGGCCGGCCAGCCCCGGGAAGCGCCCTTCGCCCTCGAGGAGGAACCTCTTATCGGCGGCACTGAATTCGCGCAGCGGCCGCCGCAGGTCCAGCCCGGCCCGGCGGGCATTCCGCAGGACAACCTCACGGAATTCGCGGTTGGCCGGGGTGTTGAGCGGCAGCAGCGCCCCTTCGGCCAGCGAGCGCTCCGGATCGAAGACGCGCTCGGGATCGATGGCGGTCACGTCGCCGAAGCCCTTGCAACGGGGGCAGGCCCCACGGGCGCTGTTGAAGGAAAAGAGGTTCTCGTCCGGATCTTCATACTCCCGCTGGCAGCGGGGGCAGAAAAGGCCGAAAGGGAAATGCAGCGGCTCGCTGCCGTGGTACACGGTAAGAATGTTGCGGCTCAGGGCGATGGCGTTGTCCACGGCCTCGAAGATGCGCCCACGGTTTTGCGGCAGGTTCTCGAGCTCGTCGACGAGCACCAGGATAGGCCGGTTGCGGCAGGTGCCGTCGATATCCGCCGTGACTTTGCGGCGGATGTGCTGGCGGTAGCCGCGGTTGACCAGGAAAGAGACGTCGCCCTGATAGGCGAAGCAGACCCGCAGGCGGCCGGGGGGCCGCGCCAGCAGTTCGCCGATGATCTCGTCGATACTGAATTTCCGGACCCGCTTCCCGCAGCCCGGGCAGTGGAAATCGCCCGTCTTGGCGTACAGGATGCGCAGGTAGTCGAAGATGTCGGAAGCGGTGGCCACGATGGAGCGCGGGTTCTTGCGCGGCTTTTTCTGGCGGAAGGCGACGGCCGGGGGGAGGTTGTCGATGCGGTCGGCGTCGGGCTTCTCGACCTGGTCAAGAAACTGCCGGACATAGGGGGAGATGGACTCGATATAGCGGAGATAGCCCTCGGCATATAGGGTATGGAACGCCAGCGAGGATTTGCCGGAACCGCTGACGCCCACGACGGCCGTGATCTTGCCCAGGGGGATGGAGACGTCGAGGTCCCTGAGGTTGTTGGTGCGCACGCCCTTGAGAATGATGTTCTTTTCCATGGCTGGCTGGAACAGGGCCGATTATACCACGAGTCGAAAGAGAGAATCTCGGCGGGCGGCTGGATCTAAGTAAAAAGTGAAATGTGAAAGCCATAATCCGATATTTTGCCGCTTACTTTTCACTTTGTGATGGTGCTTTGGACTATTTGCTAATGGCGAAATCGCGGTCGGAGAAGTCGTTCAGCCGCAGGTCGCGCAGGGAACAGATGCGCAGCCGGTAGCGTGCGCCGTCGGGAAGGTCGGTCGGGACGCTCCATTGGAAGGCGCCGTCGTTGGCGGTGGCGGAGGCGATGGTGGCGTACTGGTCCCCCTCCTTGAAGAGCAGGATGGCCAGGTCGCCCTGGACGCCGAGCGAATGCCAGCGGATGCCGACCTCGCTGCCGCCGCGCAGGAGCTCGCCGCCGTTGGGGAAATCGATGCGGATAAAGCGCTCGGCAGGCGGCAGCGTGAAACAGAGCATGAGCAACGGCACCATTCTTGGCAAGCGCATCATAAATAAATAGACGATTTCCGCTTTCATCTCATTTTCGCCTGAAAAAAACCGGAAGCCGCGCCTACGCCCGGAGAGACTCGAACTCCCAACGCACAGCTTCGAAGGCTGCCGCTCTGTCCTTTGAGCTACGGGCGCTTGGGCGACCGTCCATTATAGCGCCGGAGGCCGCGAAGGGCAAGGAAGGGCCTTGTGCTATAATTCGCGCATGGAGCCGGAATCCTTGTTCGCCCGACCGGTGGCCGAGCTGGTCGGGAGGCGCTATTCCTGCCGCAGCTTCGACGGCCGCGGCCTGGAAGCCGAGACGCTGGCCGGCCTGGAGCGCTTTGCCGCCGGCCTGGCACTGCCTTTCGGCAGCCATCTGCGCTTCGGCATCATCGACAACCTCAGGGTGCGGGCACAGAACCTCTTTTCCGCCGGGAGCTATGGGATGATCAAGGGGGCGCGCTTCTACCTGGTGGCGCTGGTGCGCAGGGAGGATCCGCGCCGCTGGGAGGACGCCGGCTTCGCCCTGGAGGCTGCCGTTTTGCAGGCGACGTGCCTGGACGTGGCCAGCTGCTGGATCGGCGGCGTATTCGACCGCAAGCGCTTCGGCTGGGCGCTGGGCATCCGGCCCGGGGAGCAGCTGCCGGCCGTGGTGGCGCTGGGCCGGCCGGCGCTCCGCCCCTCCCTTCGCGACCGCCTGGTGCGCTGGAGCGCCCGGGGCGACCGGCGCCGCGACGCCGGCACCCTCTTTTTCGCCGGCGACTGGCGGTTACCGCTGAGGCTGGAAGCCTCCGCGCCCTGGGGCAGGGTGCTGGAATGCGTGCGCCTTGGGCCGTCGGCCTCCAACAAGCAGCCCTGGCGCCTCATTCGCCTCGGCGGCGCCTTTCATTTCTACCTGGACCGCGACAGGACGTACTCGGCCATGATGCCGTTGGCCGACCTGCAGCGCATCGACATGGGCATCGCCATGTGCCATTTCCAGTACAGCGCCGCCGAGATGGGGCTTCAGGGCGAGTGGGCGGTGGTCGAACCCTCTATTCCCCAAACGCCGTCCCATTTCGAGTATATTGCCAGTTTCATGACGGAATAGGGGAGCCATTTGGCGTACGGCACACAGTAAACAATAGACGCCAGCACCCATGAAGCGTGGGTTGTAAGGGAAGGGCCCTGGGAATGCCTTTACCGTCTACCGTAAACCGTCCGCCGTCTGCCGAGATCCGGGGATTAATTCGACCTCAACGAGCCCTTGTCAAGATATTCCTGGAACAGCCTGCCCCACGGGGATTCCTTAAGCCATTTCTTGTATATCCGGCTCTCCTTGAGCGGCCAGTGCAGGACGTCGTGATAGAAGAAGGAGTAGAAGTTCCCCAGGTAGAGGATGGGGGGACGGGTCAGGGCCTTCTGCAGGAAGCGGGTGGGGCCGAACCAGGTGAACCAGCCGGCCACCTTGTGGAAGCAGAAGCCGACCTTGAAGTTCCAGTTCTCCCGGGCGGCCTCCAGGTCGCCGCTGATCTCGATCTCCTCGGGCCTGCCGACCCCGAGGCCGCTCTCGTGGGCCAGGCGGATGTACTTGATGGCCATGGGATCGAAGCCCATCAGCTTGGCCGCCACGGCGTCGATGGCCACCTGGTCGGCGCTGGCCAAGATGACGTTCTTTTCCTCGGGGCGCATCACGCGGGGTCCGGGGCCGTTGCCGGCGCTGGTGCCGTCCATCAGGCAGAACAGGCCGGAATGGATCTCCTTCTGGATGGCCAGCAGGTCGACCAGCGTCTCGTGGATGTAGGTGTGGGTCTGGTGGCGTTTGTGGTTGAGCAGGCCTCCGAAGGCGTTCTTCATGGCGCCGGTGGTGGTGGTATAGATGTGGCACTTGGCCGTCGGCAGGTGGACGATGTTCTTGCCCACGAAATAGTCGGGGATGCGCAGTTCGTCGCCATAGACCTTGTCCAGGGCCAGCATCCTGGCCTTGGGCCGGTAAGCGATCCATTTCATGTCCTCGTCGCGGAAATTGAACAGGACCTTGATCCCGTGATTGCGGAAGATCGGCTTGTAGTTGTTCAGGTCCTCGCCCTTGAAAGCGTCGGTCACCTCGGTCTTGTTCTGCACGCAGGCGATGTCGGTGAGGCCGTTCTTTTTCAGGGCCAGGATGGTCGCCTCCAGCTGCCAGGGGGTGGTGTTGGCCGAGGGGTAGGGGTAGTGCCAGGAGATGTTGTCCTTGATGATCGTCGTTTGTCCCCTGAGCAGCGATGCCGGCCCGCCGCCCAGCTCGAAGAGACGGACGTAGTCGTCCAGCACGGTCCGCGGCCCAGTCCTCAGAATGGCTACCTTCGCTTTGCTCATGGCTCCAGTTCCTTGCTTTGGTTTTAGCCCATTATAGCCGGATCGCGGCGAAAAATCCAGAGGACGCCGCCCGGGCGGCTCATTGACAGGGACGGGCGGTTGCTATAAAATGATGCCGGGCGGTGAGTGTAGCTCAACGGTAGAGTATCGGACTGTGGATCCGAGCGTTGCGGGTTCAAATCCCGTCACTCACCCCAGTTCCCCGCCCACTCAATCTTCGCTGATCTCCACCCGCGTCGGCCGGCCGAAGCGTCCTGCCATGTTGACCGGGGCCACCCAGAACGATTCCGCCCCCTTGCCGAGAGGCAGCGCCATCTCGGCGCCGCTGGGCCGCCAGTTCTTCCCCTGGTCCGTGCTGACGGCGAAGCGGGCGAAGTTGAACATCGAGCCGTCGGTATAAAAGGCGAAATGGATTTCCCCGCGCGTGCGGTCGATGCGATGCTCGACCCGGGCATAGTTGCAATCGAAATAGATGTCCTCGACCCGCGAGGTCGTTCGAGTATAGGGAATGCGGCCGCCGAAGGCGTCGGGATCGCTGTTCCCGTCCTTGAAGAGCACGAACATGTCGAAGCGGTCCCGGACCGTGAGCGGCCGGGCCAGGCGCATCAGGTCGGAGCGGGTGCTGAAGGCGATGTTGGCGTAGAGGTGCATTTTGTGCCGGCCGCGATGGGAACGGGAGGCGTCGGCCGAGCGGGCGGCGATCCCTTCGGGCTGGCCCCGGGCGGCGCGGACCTCCAGGGCATGGGCCGGAAGTCCCGATCCCGCGAATGCGTAATAGATATTCTCCCCGGGATCGAGGATCATCCACTTGGCGAACTGGTCCGACCACGCTTCGACCAAGAAATGGCTCTCCCCGCCGTCGCTCCACAACTCGACGTAGCGGACGGCGAAGAAGCCCATGGCCTTCAGCACGTCGGCCAGGACGTAGGCGTACTGGCCGCAGAAGCCGCCGGTCTTTCCCGCGCGGATGTCGGCCAGGATGTCGATGGCGTTGCTGAGGGGATAGGGATCGGGAACGGACGTTGGCCATTGGCGATGCGTCCAGTCGCACAGATTCAGGAACAGGTCCAGCTGGTCGCTCGCGGAGATGTCCTTGAAATCCTCCTGTTCGCGCAGTGCGCGCAGCTTGCTTTCCTTCCAGTGCTCCGGGATGAAGTCGTAGTTGCTCTTCCTGG
Organism: Candidatus Aminicenantota bacterium; assembly: GCA_016934475.1. GTDB lineage: Bacteria > Acidobacteriota > Aminicenantia > UBA2199 > UBA2199 > UBA2199. Next base: position 23,047 of record JAFGST010000206.1, read on the forward strand.
CGCTGACCGGGCTCGTCGAGATCCGGACGCCCGGGCGCCGGGCCAGCCAAACGGACAGGATGGCGAGCAGCGCCGCCGTGACCGCCAGCGGCAACACAAGCCTGCGCGGGATTTTTCTCGCCATGGTTGTCTGCCCGCCGTTACCCGTGGCGGGGGCAGGTCTTTACTATAGCGGATCCGGATTTTTTTGGCAAAGGGGAAGCGCTCACATGACCAGCGGCCACTTCTTTCTGATCGCCGCCAGGTGCTTCTCCTTGGCGATGAAGCTTTGGACGTAGCCGCAGTGGCCGCAGACGTAGTTGTCCAGCACGGCGGCGAAGAAAGTCGACAAAGGGATGGTGTTGCACTGGTGCATCCCCGACTTGCCCTTCACCGCGGCGCCGCTGTATACCTCCCTCGCCCCGCAGAGGGGGCAGGTTCCATTTTTCATGTTTCCTCCCTTGGCGTCGATGTCCCGCCGGGGCCCGGCCCCGGCGCCTCCTTTCCTCGGCGCCGGGCGATGGCCTCGTGCAGGATGGACTCGATCTGGCCGTTGACACTGCGGAACTCGTCGTTGGCCCAGCGCTCCAGTTCCCGCCACATCTCGTGGCTCAGGCGCAGCAGGAACGACTTCTTGGCCGGCATGATTCCAGAGCCGGCGGCCTATCTGTAGAGGGTGCCGGTGTTGATCACGGGCGTGGCCTCGGCCTCGCCGCACAGCACCACCAGCAGGTTGCTGACCATGGCCGCCTTGCGCTCCTCGTCCAGGTCGACGACATTCTTGGCTTTCAGGTCCTCCAGGGCCATGTCGACCATGGAGACGGCGCCGTGGACGATCTTGCGCCGGGCGGCGATGATGGCTTCGGCCTGCTGGCGGCGCAGCATGGCGCCGGCGATTTCCGGCGCATAGGCCAGGTGTGTGAGCCGCGTCTCCTCGACCTGCACCCCCGCCTTTTCCAGCCGCTCCTGGAGCTCCTTTTTCAGGACCAGGGCCACCTCGTCCATGCCGCTGCGCAGGGTGACTTCCTCCTCCTCGCCGTGGTCGTAGGGGTAGCAATTCGCCAGGTGGCGCAGGGCGGCGTCGCTCTGGATCTTGACATAGTGCTCGTAGTGGTCGACGTCGAAGAGGGCGTGGGCCGTGTCGACCACGCGCCAGACCACCACGGCGGCGATCTCGATGGGATTGCCCCGTTTGTCGTTGACCTTCAGCTTGTCGATCTCGAAGTTGCGGATGCGGCGCGACACGGTGTAGCGGCCGCGGGGCAAGGTCAGGGCCAGCGGATTGGTCCAATGGAAGCCGTCGCTGACGACCGTCCCCTTGTACCTGCCGAAAAGCACCAGAACCTTGGCCTCGTTGGGCTGCAGGGTGAAATAGCCGAAGGGCAAAACCAGGAAGACGATGATCACCAGGAAAGCGAGAAGCCCGACCTTCGAGACCGACCAATAAGCGGTGGCGGTGGACAGGATACCGACGATCGCGGCGACCGCAAGCAGGTGCGCCATAACGACCGGCCACCCCGCGAGCGACGTTCCCTGTTTTTCGTTTGTCATTAGTGCCTCCTAGAGTGCTATCAAATTGATATCAATATTATAGCATTATCTTCCTCTTTTGTCTACTTTATTTTAATGGATTGGGAAATTCCAATGCCTCATGTATATTTTTTACCCGCATAATATTCCTCTCAAGCATGAATTCCGCGACTCCTTTAACTTCATTTTAGGGCATTTTCCGGGGTTTCCTGCAAATATAGCCTCAGGTCGCGGCATAAAAACAAAGAGTCCGTACCTGGCACAAATTTTGCTTTTGTTTTTTGGTGACTTATACTCCATACTGTTCATCGGGCGCCATGAAAAAGCGCAGTGAGGCGCGGGTCAAAAAAAGCCTGCTGGTCGACATCAGCAAGAACGGCTTGGAGCAGATGGGAGTCACGGTGAATATCTCCCGCCGCGGGATGTGCATCGCCACCACCGAGGTTTTCCGCAGGCGCACCCGGCTCCAGATCCTAATCGCCGCCGCCGACGAGATTTATGTCGTGACCGGCAAGGTCGTGTGGCACGTGAAAAAGAGCGGCCTGCACGGAGAGAACGTGCCAGCAGGGCTGGGCATTCGCATAGAAAGGGCCTCCCCCGGATACTTCAAGTATATCGCGTCCGCGAGAAAGGGCTCTCTGAGGGAGTCCAAGCGCCGCCTCGCCCACTGATCCGCTCCGCCCCCCGGAGCGCCTCGTTCCGGCTTTCTTTACAGCAGGCCCCTTTTGCGTTACAATCCCGTCTTCCTCATCCGGCCCGCCAAGGAAAAGAGATGAAAAGTAAAAAGTGTTACGACAGCATCATCGGCGTGATCGGCAACACGCCCATGGTCAGGCTGAACCGCGTGACCAGCGATATCCCCGGCGAGGTGTTCGCCAAGCTGGAGTTCCTCAATCCCATGGGCAGCTGCAAGGACCGCATCGCCCGCTACATGATCGAGAAGGCGGAAAAAGAGGGCAAGATAAAGCAGGGCGACCTGATCATCGAAAATTCCTCGGGGAACACCGCCCTGGGCCTGGCCATGATCGCCATCCAGAAGGGCTATCGACTGAAGGTGGTCGTGCGCGACCGCATCAGCCGGGAAAAGCTCGACCAGTTGAAGGCGCTGGGAGTTGAAATCCACAAGGTGGACAGCACGCTCCCTCCCGATTCGCCCGACAGCTACAACAACATCACGCCGCGGCTGGCGCGGGAGACCCCCGACTGCTACTTCCCCGACCAGCACAACAATCGTGACAACAACGAGGCGCACTACATCAGCACCGGCCCCGAGATCTGGGAGCAGATGGAGGGGCGCATCGATTTCTTTGTCGCCGGCATCGGCACGGGGGGCACCATCGGCGGAGCGGCCCAGTTCCTGAAGGAGAAGGACCCCCGCATCCAGGTCGTGGCGGTCGACACGGTGGGCTCCGTGTTCTACGACTATTTCCACAGCAAGAAGCTGGTCCGGCCCGCTCCCTACCTGCTGGAAGGGCTGGGTGACGAGTTCTTGATCCGCTGCGCCGATTTCAGCGTGATCGACGACATGTTCCAGGTAAGCGACCGCGAGGCCTTCTGCACCGCCAGGGAGCTGGCGCTGCGCGAGGGCATCCTGGCCGGGGGATCGAGCGGTGCCGCCCTGTGGGGAGTGCGGCAGCTGGCGCGGAAGATCGGCCGTCCGGCGCGCATCGTCACCATCTTCCCCGATGGCGCCTCGCGCTACCTGAGCACGATCTACAACGACGAATGGCTCGAGAGCAAGGGATTGCTCTAGGCCGCAAGACCGCCTGCAAGGAACCGCGAACTTTTTTGTTTCCTTTTCGTATGTAGTACATGAGCTGGAGGCATCCGATGAAAAGAATCGCCGGAGTATTTTCGCTGATCATTTTGCTGGCCTTGCCGGGCCTGGCCCAGGAGCAGAAAACGCTGGCCCTGACCCTGGAGGACGTGATCGCCCGGGCCCTGAAAAACAACCTCGACCTGCAGATCGAGATGTCCAATCCCGAGATCTCCCAGGCGCTCCTGGACAAGAGCTCCGCCATTTTCGTGCCGACCCTGGCCCTCGATTTCGGACGCACGTCCACCACGACGCCCAGCTCGAGCATTTTCACCGGCGCGGACGTCGAGAAGGCGGACTCGGGCACCCTGGGATTCACGCTTACCCAGAAGCTGCTGTTGGGAGGCAACCTCAGCGTCACCCTGGACAATTCGCGCAATTCGACCAACTCGGTCTACAGCAAGATCAA
>JAFGST010000207.1 GCA_016934475.1 Candidatus Aminicenantota bacterium
GACGTCTCCGGCGAGGGCGTGCAGCAGGCGCTGCTCAAGATCGTCGAGGGCACCGTGGCCAACGTGCCGCCGCTGGGGGGCCGCAAGCACCCCTACCAGGAATTCCTGAAGATCGATACCAAGAACATCCTGTTCATCGCCGGCGGCGCCTTCGTCGGTTTGGAGAAGATCATCCAACGGCGCTTGAAAAAGGACCTGATCGGCTTTTCGACCTTGAAGGACAAGGGCCGCCCCTTCCGCTCCGACATCTTCGCCCAGACGCAGCCCGACGACCTGATCCGCTACGGCCTGATCCCCGAGCTGGTCGGGCGCTTCTCGGTGGTCGGGATCCTGGGGGAACTGAACAAGGAGCAGCTCTATCGCATCCTGCTGGAACCCAAGGACGCCATCACCAAGCAGTTCAAGGCCCTTTTCAAGATGGACGGCGTGGAGCTGGAATTCGCCCGCGAGGCCCTGGAGAAGATCACCGAGCAGGCCATCGCCCGCGGCGTCGGTGCCCGGGGACTGCGCGCCATATTCGAGGAGATCATGCTCGACCTCATGTTCGAGATCCCCTCCAAGAAGGACAACGTCCACAAGGTGCTGGTCGATGGGGAATTCCTCAAGGACAAGAAATGGATCGCCTGAGCGAACAGGAACTGCTCCTGCCCCTGATCCCCCTGCGCGAACTGGTGGCTTTTCCCAACGTCATCGTGCCGATCCTGGTAGGCCGCGACAAGTCGCTCAACGCCTTGAAGGCCTCGCTGGCCCAGTACGGGGGCCATGTCTTCCTGGCGGCCCAGAGGAACCAGATCACCGAGACGCCGCAGCCCGAGGAAATGTACGAGGTCGGCACCATCGCCCGGATCGAGAAGTCGGCCGAGCAGAGCAACGGCAGCTACCGCATCGTCGTCCAGGGGCTGAAGCGGGGGCGCATCATCGAATACGCCGACAACCCGGGTTTTCACCTGGTGCGCCTGACCGTCCTGGAGGAGCGCAGCGAGTCGGGAAAGGACCTGCTGGAGCTCTCGCGCAACCTCATCGCCCTGTTCGAGGAATACATCAACCTGAAGCGCGTGCGCCTGCCGGGCATCATGACCCGGCTCAAGCCCAGCCAGCTGGCCGATGCCTCCGACATCATCATTTCCATCATCAGCATCCCCCTGAAGATTAAGCAGTCGCTGCTGGAGGAACTCAGCACCTATACCCGCGGGGTGCGCATCTACAACGTGCTGAAAAAAGAGGTCCTGCAGCTGCGAAGCCAACGCGACATCGAGCCCAAGATGAAGCGCGAGGAGGGCCAGGAGACCGATTACGACGAATACAAGAAGAAGATCGCGGCGGCCCAGCTCCCCGATTACGTGCGGACGCGGGCCGAAGAGGAGTTGGAGCGCCTGGCGGCCATGCCCCCCTTCTCGGCCGAGGGCACTGTCTCCCGCTATTACCTGGACTGGCTGCTGGCCATTCCCTGGAAGAAGTTCAAGAAGGAAAACAAGGACATCCGCCGCGCGGCCCAGGTCCTCGACGAGGACCATTACGGCCTGCGCAAGGTCAAGGAGCGCATCCTGGACTACCTGGCGGTGCGGCTGCTGGTCCGCCGCTCCGAAGGCGAGATTCTCTGCTTCGTAGGACCGCCGGGGGTAGGCAAGAGCTCCCTGTCCAAGTCCATCGCCCGCGCCCTGGACCGCAAGTTCGTCCGCGTCTCGCTGGGCGGGGTCAAGGACGAGGCGGAGATCCGCGGCCATCGCCGCACGTACATCGGCTCTTACCCCGGACAGATCGTCAAGGGCCTGAAGAAGGCCGGCAGCATGAACCCGGTCTTCCTGCTCGACGAGATCGACAAGCTGAACTCGGACTTCCGCGGGGACCCGGCCTCGGCGCTGCTGGAAGCGCTCGATCCCGAGCAGAACTCCGAGTTCAACGACCATTACCTCGACCTGGAACTGAACCTCTCCCAGGTCTTCTTCATCACCACGGCCAACTTCAGCGAGAACATCCCTCCAGCCCTGCTCGACCGCATGGAGGTGATCGAGCTGCCGGGCTACACCGAGAGGGAAAAGCTGGAGATCGCCAAGAACTTCCTCCTGAAAAAACAGGCCGAGAAGAACGGTTTCCTCCCCCAGCAGATCCGCATCCCCGACGAGGTGCTGCTGCGCATCATCAACGAGTACACTCGCGAGGCCGGTGTGCGCAACCTGGAGCGCGAGATCGCGGTCATCATGAGGAAGACGGCCCGCGCCATCATCGAGGAGGGGAAGAAGGGGCGCAAAGGGGAGAACCGGGTCATCGACATGGAGATGCTGGTCCGCTTCCTGGGCATTCCCAAATTCAGCGCCCAGAAGATCTTCCAGCGCAACGAGATCGGCGTGGCCATCGGCCTGGCTTGGACCGCCTCCGGCGGGGACATCCTGGTGGTGGAGGCCCGCATGCTGAAAGGCAAGGGCGAGCTGATCCTCACCGGCCGCCTGGGCGAGGTGATGAAGGAATCCTCCTCGGCCGCCTTCAGCTACACCAAGCTGAAGCTGTTCGAGTTGGAGCTGGACACCGAGGACCTGAAGCACTACGATATCCATCTGCACATTCCCGAGGGCGCCGTCCCCAAGGAGGGCCCGTCGGCCGGCGTCACCCTGGCCGTCTCCCTGATCTCCCTGCTCACCGGTATCCCGGTGCGCTCCGACTACGCCATGACCGGCGAGATCACCCTGCGCGGCAAGATCCTGCCCGTCGGCGGCATCAAGGAAAAGATCATCGCCGCCCACCGCTACGGCATCAAGAACATTCTCATCCCGTCGGAGAACGAGAGGGATTTCCGCGAGGACATTCCCGAGGAGCTGAAGAGCGACATCCGCGTCCATCCCGTCGAGGGCATGGACGAGCTGCTGGACATCGTCCTCGAGCATCCCATAAAAATACAGAACATCAAGAGTAAGGTCATCCGGCCACTGCAACAGGCGAATCTGCAGTAGGCCGGCCTGCATCCGGAGAATGAACACGAGAAAAGCCGAACTTGCCGGGACTTTCTTCACCACCGGCCAGCTGCCGGCCGACGAACGCCCGAAAGTCCTGTTTATCGGCCGCTCCAACGTGGGGAAATCCTCCCTGATCAACTCTCTCCTGGAGTGCCGGCTGGCCAGGACCAGTTCCCTGCCCGGCAAGACCCTGAGCGTCAACTACTACGCCGTGGGCGGCACCTGCGTGGGATTGGTCTTCGTCGACCTCCCCGGCTACGGCTTCGCGCGGGTGTCGAAAGGCGAGACGGCCCGGGTGCGCGCCCTGATCTCCGGATTCCTGGCGCAGGTAAGGAACGTCCGCCTGGCCATGCTGCTGATCGATTGCCGGCGCGGCTTTCTGCCCCCCGACCTGGAGACCCTGGGGCACCTCGTGGAAAAAAATGTTCCCATCTTGACAATTCTGACCAAGAGTGATAAACTGTCGCTTTCGGAACAGAAAAAACTCAACGAGCAACTCAAAAACAAATTCGGCCTGCAAGCTATTTTCTTCTCGGTCAAATCTCCGGAGGCAAAAAATGAGATCTGGAGGCAGATCGGGGAGGCCATGAAGGAGTGAACATGTATGCATTGAAGGACCTGCAAGCCATGAAGGCGCTGGAACTGAGAAAGCTGGTCAAGGAACTGCAGATCGATGACAAGGAGACCAACGATAAAAATTCCCTCTTCTTCAAAATCCTGGACGTCCAGGCGCGAGCCAACGGCAAGCTGTTCGCCGAAGGGGTCATCGAGGTGCACAGCGAGGGCTACGGTTTCCTGCGCTTCCAGGAGTACGCCTACCTGACCAGCCCCGAGGACATTTACGTATCCCCCTCCCAGGTCAACAAGTTCGACTTGCGCACCGGCGACACGGTGTCGGGCTCGGTGCGCCCCCCCAAGACCGGGGAAAAGTACTTCGCCCTGCTGAGCGTGGAGGCGGTCAACAACGAGGATCCGGAAACGGTCACCGAGAAGAGGCGCAGCGTCCGCTTCGAGAAGCTGACGCCGCTCTATCCCGACGAGAAGATCAACCTGGAGACCGTGACCGAAAACATCTCCGGCCGGGTGATGAACCTGCTCACGCCTATCGGCAAGGGCCAGCGCGGCCTGATCGTGGCCGCCCCGCGCACCGGCAAGACCATGATCCTGCAGAGCATCGCCAAGTCGATCGAGGTCAACCACCCCGAGATCAACCTGATCGTGCTTCTCATCGACGAGAGGCCCGAGGAGGTCACCGACATGAGCCGCAACGTCAAGGGCGAGGTCATCGCCTCCACCTTCGACGAGATCCCCCTGCGCCACACCAAGGTGGCCGACATCGTTCTCGAGAAGGCCAAGCGCATGGTCGAGATGGGCAAGGACGTGGTGATCCTCCTCGACTCGATCACCCGCCTGGCCCGCGCCCACAACGCCATTACTCCGGCCTCGGGCAAGGTGCTCTCCGGCGGCATCGACGCCAACGCCCTGAACAAGCCCAAGAAGTTCTTCGGCGCCGCGCGCAACATCGAGGGCGGCGGCAGCCTGACCATCCTGGCCACGGCCCTGGTCGACACCGGCAGCCGCATGGACGAGGTCATCTTCGAGGAATTCAAGGGCACCGGCAACATGGAGATCAACCTCGACCGCCGGCTGGTCGACA
>JAFGST010000208.1 GCA_016934475.1 Candidatus Aminicenantota bacterium
ATCAGGATCATGATTTCGCGGATGTTTTCACGGCTCAAGCCGGCACGCAGGCCGCCTACGATGTGAAATTTCAGCTGTGAGGCCGCCGTGCCCATCGCCGCCAGGGCGGCGATGGTCGCGATCTGCCTCTGCTTCAGCGTCAATCCCGGCCGGATGAGCACGTCGCCGTAGGCGAACTCCAGGATGTACCTCACCAGATCGGGAGAAATGGCCCCGAGGCCGCGGTTCAAACGCTCCGTCTGTAGCGGGTCGAGTTCCCCCAGGCGGCTCGCGCCGGTCTCCTGGCGATCGGCTGCTTTCTTTTCAATGGCTGCCGCCGGCGGCTTGCCCTGGGGGTCTTGCACCCCGTGGCCCCGGCGCTCCAGCAGGACCTCCTGGAAGGCGTTCATGGAGTTGATGGCGGAGGGAAATCCCGAGTAGACCGCCATCTGCAGAATGACCTCGTGCACCTCATGGACGGTGCAGCCCACGTTGAGGGCGGCATTCAGGTGCACCTTCAATTGCGGGACGGCGTTGCCCATGGCCGTCAGGCTGGCGACCACGGCGATCTCCTTGGATTTCAGGTCGAGGCCCGGGCGCGGGTAGACGTCGCCGAAAACGTATTCGATGATGTAGCGGCCGAGGTCCGGGGAGATGTCCTTCAGCCCGGCGATGACCCTCTCGCCGGCCTCGCCGTCGATCTCCTTGAGTTTCTCCCAGCCCAGGCGGAAGCGGGCGCTTTGTTCCCCGGATTCGTCGGCCTGGCCGATGCCCGGCGTCGCCAGCATCAGCAGCAGGACGGAAGCGAAGATGGTCTTGATCATGGTTTCCTCCTATGGAATTGCGATTCTTTCTCGATGGTCATATTGACCTGTGGATCCTGGGCAGGAACATGCCGGTTCTGCGCCGGTACTCCAGGTACTCGGCGCCGAACGATTTCATCATCCGGGCTTCCTCCTTTTTCGCCTCGTTCAGCGAGACGGCGGCCATGGCGGCCAGCCCGGCCAGGAACGGGTAGGAGCGGAGAAGCAGAACCAGTGACAAGATGATGAGAATCAACGACAGGTAGAACGGATGGCGCACCCTCCCGTAAGGACCGCCCGTCAGGACGGACGCGGCGTCGCCATCCGGCGAAACGTTGCGTTTCAGCGCCCCGTGGGAGGCATGTCCCAGCCAACACCCAAGCAAGAGAGCCAAGGCGCCGACTGCCAGGGATGCGCTCGCGAGCCAGCCTGTCGAGGCCAGCAGGGAGATGCGCGGGGCTCCAGGCGCGATCCACCAACCCAGAAGGAAATCGACGGCGAATCCCGCAATCAGAATCATGGCAAAGCAATCGGCAAGAAGGGTCGGACTTTCTTTCCCGCCCGGGCGCTTCTTCCGCGAATGGATCATAGAATGCATGGGATTCAGGTTCTCGTTGGGTCGGCGCGACATCCCAGGTTCGGCTGGGGGCTATAAAACGGATCCACCCCTCGCGATCATATGTATGGCGGCTTCGAGGTCGCGATCCCTGCCGTGCTGGAGGTCTTCTATGGTGAGCGGAACGACGACATCCGGTGCAGCTCCGCTCCATTCCACGACGAAGTTTCCCTTGGGATCGGTGAGGGCGCCGAAGGTGAACTCCATGCTCAAGCCCGCCGGCAGAAGGATTCTCTGCTGCGAAGGGCAGCTGACGACTCCGCCGGTCGGCCTGCCAATGAGGGTGATTCCCGGCACAGCCGAGGCGGCGTACGCGAAGAGCTCACTGGCGCTGTAGGCGTTTTCGTCGATCAGGACGGCCACCGGCTTCTTGTAAAGCGGTCGCCGCGGCATGATGTAGAGCTTCGCATAGCGATCGGGCGAGCCCTGCAGGCGGCCGTAATAAAGGCGCTCGCTGCAGAAGCGGCCCAGGATGGAATCGGTGATGAACCCGATGCCGCCGGGATTTTTGCGGACATCGATGACCAGCCCCCGGGTGTCCCAGAATTCCTCCAGGGCCCTGTCAACCGAGTGGACAAGGGGAATATAATTGCTCACGAAGCGCCCGATTCGAAGATAGCCGATATTCCCGGAAAGTTTCCGTTTCTCGAAGTACGGGAGCCGCGGCCAGTCCCATTTCTTGTATCTCACCTCGACCGCTCGATGCGCACCGGATGGATCCCCGAGTAAGAATGACACTGTGGTCTTTTCCGGTCGCCGCAGCATGAAGCTTAGGCGAGCTCTTTCGCCACTACGATTTCCCCGGATCGTCCCCAAGCGGCTGTTGAACCGCCAATCGGGGGCGGATCGGATCAGGTCCGACGGCGGATGCCCGGCCGCTTCCAGCAGCTCCATTCCCGGTTGCCATCCGGTACGGGATGCCGGGGAACCGTCCATGACGTCCATGACGAACCAGCGGTTCTCGAGCTTGATCCATCTGACACCCAGATCGATGTCGGACGGCTCGGGCTTATCGGGGACCGGTTTTTGCACTCGGAGGTGCCCGTCGCCCAAGGTGTTGATCAACTCGGTGACGATCTGCTGGTATTCGCCGTCGCTCCGGGCTTTCTTGGCCTGAGAAACCGCCCTGGATACCTCCCTTTCCCAATCGATCCTCTTGTATTCCAGGTAATTGTAATGCTTGCGGAAAAAATCCCCCATGGCCGCGATGGCCTGATCGCGCGGCAGCGTGCGCAAGTCAAGCCGGAAGAAAACGACATGGATGAAGCTGGAAAGGAGCAGGAAGATTTGCAGGATGGAAAAAACCAATGTCATGGCGCATACGGCGGCCGTCAGCCAGCGCCGCACCTTTTTACCCTTTCCCGAAAGCCAATGGCCGAGGACGATGGAGCCTGCAATCAAGAAAACGAGAATCAGGACCCAGGGCCAGAGGTCGACGAACCAGCCGGCCAGCCGCATCGTGCCCGACGGACAGACAAAGAAGTAAAGATAAGCCGCCAGCGAGATGTAGATGGGAATCGCGCCTCCCACCAGCAGCGCCATCCCCAGGCGGCGGCTCAATCGCCCGATCAGGAACGCGGGCAGCAAGAGCAGAATCCAGTAGGGAAAAATCCTTCCCAGGTAATGGCCGCTCTCCATGACCAGGAAGGCCGCCGTGTACAGCGAGCTGGTCAGGGCCAGAAGGAGGAGAAGCGCCAGGGCTCTGAAGACGGTTTTTAGGGTACTTGCCATTTGAATCTCAGCCTCCAATTGATCCTATTTTATGGACAAATCCTTCGAGAAGAACGGGAGCATATGGTTCTCGAACCTCTCCCGCAGGCGGTCCTCGTGGCCGCCGTCGTGCTCCAGCAGCTGATGGGGGATGTTTTTTTCCTGCAGCAAGCGGGAAAAATAGCGGCTGCCCTGGACGATCCACGGGTAGCGGTCGTTGGCGCCGATGTCGATGACGATGCCCCGGAGCCGGAGCAGGTTCTTTTGGTAGCGGTCCACCTTCTCCGGCAGGGCGCCGAACCCGTCCTCGTATTTCTTGAGGAACTCCGGATTCAGACGCGGCCGACCGTCGGCCAGGGCGTAGGGATAATCGATATAAGGCACTCCTTTTTTGGGGTTGGCGGCGAAGGCCGCCCCGTAGGCATAGGAAAAGGCCCAGAAATAGTCGGTCAGGGTGCGGCGGTTGTACAGCTCGGCGACAAACGCGCGGAAAGTCTTCTGGGCATCGGCCGCAGGCATGGCGTCGAACTCCGCCTGCTTCTCCAGGTAGCGGATGATGTTCGGCTCCGATTCGAACATGCCCTGGCCCTTCAGGCCGTCTTCGGCGAACAGGCCGGGGCTCAGGCTGTATACCGCGCCGAACACGTCGGAATGGCGCATGGCCAGGTGGATGGCGCCGAATCCCCCCATCGAACTGCCGGCGATCCCCCGGCATGAGGCCTTGGCCAGGGTGCGGAACCTCCTGTCCACGAAGCGCACGACATCCTTCAGGATGAAATCCTCCCAGTTGCCCGTCGCCGGGGAATTCACGTAGAAGCTGCCGCCAAGGAAATTGCGGCCATTGGCCACGACGAAGATCATCTCGCGGATTTTCCCGGCCGCGACCAGGCCGTCGATGGCCGTACCGACATGGAGTCCCTGGAACGTCCCGTCGATCATCTCGGTCACGTCGGTGGTGAATCCGGGCAGAAAATAGACGACGGGATAGCGCGTTTTGCCCTTGGCGTATGAAGGCGGCAGGCAGACGATCAGGGGTTGCTCCGTGGGCGCGTCCAGCACGCCGGCGGCGAGCGACGGCGCCGGAATGGTCAGCTGCAGCAGGCGCTCGCCGGGCGCCGGCTGGCTATGTCCGTAAAGAAAAAGGCCGATCATCAGAACCGTACACTTCACGATTTTCATTTTCAATTCCTCCTTGATATGACGAATACGATCTTCGGTCAATGCCATGCGGTCCAGTACGCCCGCTTCGCGTCGCCAGCGGTCCTTGCCGCTGCGAGAGCCGATTCCAGGGGGTGTTCAGGAGGGGATGGCGGATGGATCCGCGGATCTCACAGCGGGCGATCGCGCATCAGGATCGTACCTTTCTTGCCGATGATATAGATTTTCGAAGGGCTGAGAGTGATGGCATGTCGGTAGCTTCAGATATGGGCAGCTTATTTTGTCGGCAGTTTAAAAAAGGAATCCTCATTTGTTGAGATATTTGCGCATCCGTCCGTCATTCACGGAATGATCGTCTTTCTCCGCTCTTTCAACATCGCTGCTACGCCGCATCGAAATTGATCATCCGTCTGGTGGGGCTCATGAGTCCCCTCAATAAGGACGAGAGACGGAAATTTAGCTTTGATGACCGTGATATATTTTTTTACAAATTGGCAAAGCGTCATCATGCAATAAGTCAGATGAATCCGGTTGGCTCCGTAGTGAAGCAGGGCTTCTATCTTGGGCAGTACGATCTCTTCTCCATTTACGGTAGGGCAGCCATTGCACGAAATCACTCCCACCAGTTCGATATTTTGGCCCTTGTATCTGGCGAACGAGCCCTTTCGAGCATACATGTCCTTCAAACAGGCGCTGACGGGACAGTCCAAAACTCTCGCAGTATTTGAACACGTGAGGATCCCGATCTTATTTGTGCCTCTTGCGATCTTAAGTTTATTTGAAACCATCTTTCTCACCTTCTCGAGTTCCTCGATGTCGGTTGGGAATCAGCAATCGAAATTCTCCTTTGACATCTTCCTTTCATTATCGGATTATTGGATTGGCCCGCGGATCATCGCGGCGACTGTTTCCGCATCAGGATCGTGCCCTCCTTGCCGACGATGAAAATGCGCGACGGGCTCAGGGTGATGGCGTGCAGGGCGGGCCAATCGATCTCGATCTTGATCCAGCGGGCGCCGCCGTCCGCCGTCTGATACAGGACCCCGCGCGCGCTTTCCCGGCTCAGCTCGCCGATGGCATACCCCACGTTCTTGTCCTGGAAGGCCATCCCGCGCCAGAACCATACTTTCTCCTGGGTGATTGGATAGGGCTGCCATTCTCGGCCGGCGTTGGTCGTTTTCTGAATGACGTTCTGGCCGGCGAACTTCCAGCCCGTTGCGGCGTCCAGATAGAAGATGTCGCCGATCATTCGCCGGTTGCGGTTCAGCCGGTCGGAAAACTCCAGCCGGGCCAGGTATTCCTTCAGCGCCACGTCCTTGCGCTCCCAGGTTCGCCCCCCATCCCTGGTTTCAAAGACCAGCTCCACGCGGGTCCGGCTGCCCTTCTGGGCCGGGTTGAACATGAAGCCGCCCACGAATCCCTCGTCCGGAGTGTAGAAAACCATCGGGTAGTAGGCGACGAACCAGCCGTCGGGGGGCGATTGGGATCTGACCGGGTCCGAGCGGAACGGTTCGACAATGCGGCCGGGAACGCTCGGGCTGACGTCGATCCAGCTTTCCCCGCCATCCGTGGTTTTGTATACGTAACCGTAATCCCCGCAAAGCCAGCCATTCATTTTGTCGAGGAATTGGATGGCCTCGAAATACTCCGCTTTCAACTTGGCCTGAATCTGCCAGGATTTCCCGCCGTCCTGGGTATGGATCACCGTGCCCGTTCCGTAGGTCACCGCCCAACCCAAGTCGTCGTCAACAAAAAAAACGCGATGCAGCCCCTCGCGCACGGGGGAGGTGACCGTTCGCCAGCCGGAGGGCTCCGCCTTCAACTCCCTCAGAAAGTCCGCCTTCATCCAGTAGATGTCGCCGCGGTTGCCGTTGCGGTCGCTGCCGAAAAAGAAGTATTTCCCGTCGCGGCTGACGGAGGGAAAGCGCTCGGCATGCTCCGTGTTGACCTGCGGCCCGAGGTTCATGGCCTCGGTCCAACTGCCGTCCTTCCGCCGCCAGCTAATGTACAGGTCGGCGCCTCCAAATCCCCCCGGCCGCAGGGATTTGAAGATCAGGTAGCTTTCATCCGGAGCGATGAAAGGTTCGTCTTCCATTCCCTCGGAATTGACGGCGTCGCCCAGCGCTTCGGGCTTGGCAAAGCGCCCATTCACGAGCCTGGACCGGAAAATGTCGAATCCCCGGCTGGCGTCGCTGTAATAGATCGTGCCGTTGTCGGACATCGAGAAGCCGAAGACATTGCCGGTATTAAAGGGGGGCCCGACAGGCCTGGGCGCCGACCAGCCGCGCTTCGTGCGCTCGACCAGCCACAGGTTGATCCCCATTCCGGCGTTCTTCTCCCCTTCGTGCAGCGGCCGGTAAGAGACATAGTAGAGCCGCTTGCCGTCGGCGGAAAACCAGGGATAACAATCGTCGAAGCCGGTGAACGGTGCGCGCTCGGGCGCCGTCCAGCGGCCTTTTTCCAGCCTCATCCGGAAGATCTTCATGCCGTCGGAGATCGATGTCCAGAATACCTCGCGGTTGTCGGGCGAAAAGGCCGGTGCGGAATGTTCATGGTCGACGGAGGAGATGATGCCGCGGGCGAAGATCTCGGGCCTTGTGCCAGGCTCCTTCTGGCCGAGGTACTCTCCCTTGAGGGCGGGAAAGCGCGGCGCCGCCTTGCCGGCCCCGCGAGCGACCAACATCTCGACCATATCATTTTTTCCAGCACGCCGGGCAAGATGGAGAGGAGTTTCCCCAGCCGCGTTCACGGCGTTGATGTCGGCATGGTTTCTGAGGAGCACGTCGGCGACGTCGTGGAGGCCGTTCCGGGCCGCGAAATGCAGCGGGGAGAATCCATAGCGATCCTGCCCGTTGACGGCCAATCCTTTCTTGATCAATGCGCCGGCCAGGTCCGCCAGTCCACCCTCGCTGATCGAGTGCACTAAGTTGCCCCCGTTGCCGTTGGCCGTCGAGACGTCGACTCCGGCGGAAATCATCCATTCGACCAGGGACTTGTCCCCCTGGAAAGCCGATTCATGCAGGAGCCTGCGGCCGGCTTCCCCCTGGATAGGGACGGTCCCCCCCTTGGAAGACAGGAAGGCCGCCAGCTCGCGGTGCCCGCCGCTGAGGGCGTAGGCCAGGGGGGTCCTTCCGAATCCGTCCATGGCGTTGACGTTCGCTCCCTTGGCGATGAGAAGTGTGGCCGCCTCCCTATGGCCCCGTGCGGAGACCGAATGAAGGGCCGTGATGCCGCTGTTATCCCTGGCGTTTGGATCGGCCCCCTTCTCCAGCAGGAGCCCGAGGACGTCGAGGTGCACGCCCCTGGCCGCCCAGTGCAGTGGCGTTCTCCCGAAAACCGTATCCTTCTGATTGGCCGGTTCCGGATTCGTCTCGAGGATTTCGCTCACCTTGCGGAGATCGCCCTTGCTGGCGGCATCGTGGAGCTCATCGGCCGGGGCGATCAGGAACAGCGAAGCGATCAATCCCAATGCGCAGCCTATCTGCTTTTTACTTTTCATTGGATTCTCCCTGCCCATGGCCGCCTCCATATATGCCCATGTGTACCACGGTTGCTTCTGTTTTTCACCAGGTCCCTTGACCGTTCGTCCTTCCTTCTTTTTTCTTCATTCAGTCAAAATCGTGGAGGTCTTTGAGTTTCAAAGGGAGTGATAAGTGCTCGTCCCCCCGTTCCACCGTGACGGTCAGCTCCGTTCCCGGGGATTGCTGAAAAAGTTTCCGCACGCCCAGGACCCCGCCGCAGGCCGGAGCATCTTTCCCGTTGATGGATTGAATCACATCCCCCCTCCGGAAGCCGCACGTTTCCCCGGGGGTTCCGGGCGAGACAAAAGCAATCTCGGCCTCTCCTTCTTTCGAGAGGATCACCATCAGGCCGCTGCGGTCGGAGGGAAATTCCCTCCCGAAATCCCCCCCCTTCTCCACGATGATCCGCTGACGCTTGTAGTCCAGGTAGAGGATGAAGGAGCGGAGAACGGTGTTGCCGAGATTGCCCGAAAGCTCCTTTCTCCCCAACGCTCCCGCGGTGTGCTCCAAGGGAACATCGATCAAGGGTTTGTCGAGCGTGAAGCCCGCGAACTCGATGCTGTGGAATCGAATCTCCTTTTCCCGAAAGCTTCCGCCCGCGCCTCCCCCCAGCCGCTCCACGCCGGGAAGCGCGAGCAGGCCGTTTTCCTCGGCGAAGGGGTAGTGAAAGCTGCAGCCGCCGGCTCCCAGGTCCAGGCTCCATTGGCCGGAATATTTTCCGTCCACGGTGACAGGAACGGTAAACGTCCCCGCCACCAGGGGCGCCTGGACGATATGGCCCTCCCCCTTGTAGACAAAACGGTCCGGATGGAAAAAGGAAAGCTTTCTTCCGGTGTAATCCACCTTGACCACCAGGCGGGAAAGAAAGTCGTAGCCCAGGACGCCGGGAACGTCCATCCCGTACATCCGCTTGAAAATGTCGCCGATCTCCAGTGCCGCCGCCTGCTGGCTCTGGAAGCGCAGGCCGGGGACACGGTATTCCGGAAGCCGGACGAAGGCGACGGCGGCGGTCGCCCCGGCGCCGCTGCCCTTGATCTTTCCTTCCGGCCGCAGGCCCATCTCCAGGGCCAAGCGGGTGTCGACGGCGCTCATCTGGGCACCGGTGTCCAGGCACCAAAGCCGCGACTTCCCGTGGATCGTGACCGGCAGAAAAAGGTGGTTTTCGATGAACTCAAAAGGGATGTCCTCGGCGCGCTCGTCATGGAGAAAGGCGAAGTCCTGCACGTCGCGTGCCGTGGGATCGAAGAGGGAGGGATCGACCTTGACGTCGGGCTCGTACCTGGCGACCTCAATGACGAATTTCTGATTGAGAGGCAGGTTTTCAATCTCGAGACGGTGGGGCCGCTGGATCCCTGCGACATCCCGGTAATCGCCGTAAAGGGTCCGGCTTTCCCCATCGGGCTCCTTGGCGATGGATTTCCTCAGGAGAAACGAATCGACATCGATGAATTGCAGGAGAATGTCCTCGTTGATGGCGTTGCTGATCTGGATGACATGGCATTCCCTTCCAGCGACCTTCTCCCGGCCCACCAGGGCGCTGTGAAAGTTCGGCGATCCGGGATCCAGATGGTCGCGCCGGCCCAGAAGCACCTCCACTTTCCGCCGCCGCGTAGTCGCCTCGTCACGCAGGACCTGAACCTGGCCATTGGCATCCTGGACCCAGCTGGTCTTCTCGTTCTGCCCGGTCGTCTGCTTGAATACGCGGAAATCGAGCTCCTGCCTGCGGCAGGCGGGGGGGCTTTCCCATTGCTTGATCGTGCCCTCGAGGTTCGCGTCGAGAAGCGTGATTTTTCCCTCGAAAAAGCATGGTGCGCCAGCCAGGGAGCTCTCACCTCCCTCCTGGGCCAGGAAGTGCTTTTTCAGGATCTGGTGGGGATCGGCCGGTTTGGTACCCCCGCCGGACGCCGGCGCCAGTACAGCTCCCAGCAGCAGGAGGATCCCGGCGATGTTCTGCGCTGTCTTCATGTGCGGTCTCCTATCTGTCATTGTACGTTCGCTGCTGCCGGGATGACAAGGCAGGCATCGTGTTTCCGGAGGCGGTCACGGGTGTTCAGTTTGCCGCCTGTTGGGCGAAGCCGATGACATGCCCGCCGGGCGTGCGGAAGAAGATCTCCAGGGCTCCGTACGGCGTCGCCCTCTTGGGAACGACGACCTGGTGCCCGCGAAGCCGGCGTTCGATTTCGCCGATGTCCTTCACTTCGATGTAAAGGACGGAAGGCGAGCCGCGCATTTCCTTGCCAAGACTGGGAATGTCCTTTTCCAGGCTATGGTAGCCCTGGAGCATGACTTCGAGGTTTCCCGAGGTCAGGATGACGAAGCCCAGCCGGTCCCCGTCCGGGACCTCCACCGTCCTGGCGAAGCCGAGGGCGTCCACCCAGAACGGCAGGCTCGCTTCGATGGAATCGACATAAAGCACGGGAGTCATTTTGTTCATGTGAATCTCCTTCCTTGTCCCTTGGTGTGCCTCGTCAGCCGGGGCGCCGCTGGCGTGAGCCCGCCTCCCGGGGAAAAGCATCAGCATGAATCCCAATGCAAATGCAAGAAAAAAATCCCATTCCAGCCACCGAACCGAGAGGAGGGGAGGATGTCGAAGTATCATTTTTTGGCTCCCCAGCAATCGGGTTGTCTTCCATCAAGATCGGTAAAACCGTAGACTTGGGAGACGTCATAGGCGGTCAATGATCTCCCGTTAAATCGAGAGACATCGGGATCTGCCGAGAGATGGGCAATGGCCCGTCCGACAAATCGGGGAGTTTCTGAATTGATAAACTCCGCATCTTGCAGAATGGCCTCCTGCCAATTTTCTTCGGTGACATGAAAGTGATCGAGCATCATTTCAGAACGGAGCCATCCAGGAGTAATGCCGATGGATGTGCACCGGTGCTTGGCCAGCTCGATCGACAGTGACCAGGCCATCCGATTGACGACGATTTTTGATAGATCATAAAATAGGCAATGGCAGCGATAATGAGCTAGATTGTAGTCAAGCGTTCCGTCGGAGACTTCAAACAGCACGCCCCCGGGATGTTGGATCAAGAGCTTCAAGAGATAATGGTTGGTAATGATATGGCTTTCTGTGGCATTTCGCAAAACGTGAATGCCTTGGGACAGGGATTGCTCCCAAATGGGCACATCCCATTGTGTCTTGCCTTCACCTCCCCAAATATCATTCACTAAAATGTCGAGCCTACCATGATTCCTCCGGATGGTCTCGGTTAACGATTCAACCTGCCCAGGATCAGTATGATCAAGGCAGACAGCAATGCCATTCCCTCCGGCCCTGTCCACCAATTCTGCGGATTCTTCGATCGTTTCAGGACGATTGTATTCTGAAGGTCGGGATTTGGACGTTCTCCCAGTGACATAAACCACAGCCCCCGCCGATCCCAATTCAAGCGCAATTCCCCGCCCGGCTCCTCGTGTAGCTCCTGCCACGACGGCAATCTTGTCTTTCAGCATGTTATTTGACATGGTTCGCCTCTTGCCCTCTTATCCCGGAATCAACTTATTTTTATTGACTCTCCGCATCCGGAATTCCATGCTTACATGCCAGCCGCCATCGGGTTTTTTCCGCTCGGACCTGGCGGTTAAATATCATCTTGGTCAATCGTAAAACCAAACCGATACGTCTCTTCTTTGATATCTTTGTTGATATAGTAAAGATTCCTTCGTTCGTCGTCAACCCAAAGCAAAAGGACAGGAGAATCAGATCATCCAACCCCTTCCCTTGATCCAACATGATTATGATCCGCTCTCTTGTTTTGCTCTGTTCTTCATCCCAACGGCTCGCCCGGATGTCGCAGGCACGTTGGCTTTCGCCTTCATTCCAAATTGGTGATCGCTGCTGGAAACGACGGGGCGCCGGGCTCCTCCTTCATCCTCTTTCGCAGGTTGGCCAGGTACTCTTCGAACATCGGCAGGCGGCGGTCGGATGCTTTCCTTGCGTTGGCGATGGCGCCGGCGTAGGCCTTTTCGGCCGGGTTGAAGCGCTTTTCATCCTCAAGGGCCATGCCGAGGACGGCCAGGGCGTCGGGCGAATCGGGATACTCCTGCGCGATGAACTGAAGCGTATCGCTGGCGGCCTTTCCGCCCTTCTGCCACAGAAGGGACATTGCGGTGCTCAGCACGGCCTGTTCGGGAATCCCGGTGGCGAATCCATAGTCGCGGCTGAGCCTCTCGTAGTAGGCGCGGATCTCCTCCGGACCCCCGGCGGCGACTTCCAGCGGCGGTTTCCAGTCCGTGAAGATGAACTCCAGGCCGGCAAAGAGCCCCTTGGCCGCCACGGGACCGTGCTCCTCACTCTCCATGACCTCGCATTTCCATGAAAGCTTCGGGGGAGCTGACTTCTCCAGGACATTGCGCAGCAAGGGCATGCCCTGGGCGCGCGGGGTGGTCCCCTCCGTCACGGCGAAGAGGGATTTCTTCAACTCCGGCTGCCTGGTGAAGGCCTGGGCGGCCAAGGCGGCCCATGTGGGATCGAAGCCCGTGCCCGAGGCGATGTAGCCCATGAACATTTCCGGCTTGTGGAAGAGAATCCAAAACACGGTGCCCGCGCCGCTGCAGAAGCCGTAGAGGGTGCGATGCGGTTGGGTGCGGTAGCGGGCATCGACGGCAGGGATGAGCTCCTTTTTCAGGAACTGGATGAACCGCACGTATCCGGAGTTTGGGTCCTCCAGGTTGACCCAGATGTCCCTTTCCCTGTTGGTGTTGGGAATCCCCACGACGATCGTCTCCGGCATGCGGGCGGTGGACAGGAAATCCACCGCGCCGACGGCGTACGTGAAAACGTCTTCCGCGTCCAGCACGTAAAGAACAGGGCATCTCTTTTCCGCTTCCTCGTAGCCTTTAGGGAGGTGGACAAAGACATCCCTAGTCTCGTTCAGGGCCGCCGATTCGATGCGCAACGAGTGGCTGGCCCCGATATGGAGACGATCTTGTTGACGGCAGGCCGCAAGACTCACGAAAAAAGTCGCCGCCATTAGCACAAAGACTCCCCATTTGCAATTGGAACCCGCTTGTTTGCTCTCATTCATTTCTGAACCTCTACCTGGCAAAGCCCTGGCTTTCACTGGCTTCATTATATTCATTTTGTCTGTATTGCTCACGTATGCTACTTTGGGGCAATCGGCGTGACGATGTCGGCGACCGCTCTCCATTCGTCGTTCTCCTTCACCATGACCAGCGTGAAATAGGCGTCCAGGCGCTCCGGCGTTCCGGACGGGCCGCGCTCGCGCAAGTGGAACACGGCCATGGCGTAGGCCGTGTCGCCAAGCTGGGCGATCAGCGGGGACTCATAGGCGATGTCCCACCCCGCCTGGCCGAACCAGAGCCGGTGGCGGTCGAGGTAGTCCCTGCGGCTGTCGGTTCGCGTTCCCCTTTGGTCGATGAAATGAAAGGTTTCGCCCGCGGTCACCGACCGGGCGAATTGCGCGTAGTCCCGGTTCAGGACGGCATGGACATAGCGATCGTAGGCGGCATGCGGCGTGTCGCTGCTTTCCGCCACGACCATCAGCGCGCCTGCCAAAAAAGTGATCGCAAGCTTAGGCCCCATCGTGGTACGGGCATGGGTCCAGCATCTGCCTTATTTTAGCCATCAGTTCATTGAAGTGAAAGGGCTTGTGCAGAAAATGAAAGCCGGGCTGTCTCTTTATTTCCCGGGCAATCAGATTTTCGTTGTACCCGGAAATAAAAAGAACCTGCAAGCGGGGGTGCGATGCGCGAAGCGCCGCCGAAAGTTCCAGGCCGCTGATCCCGGGCAAGACGACGTCGGTTATCACCAGTTGGATCTTGCGGTGATCGCACTGCAAAAAAGCCAGGGCGTCTTCCGCTTTGTTGAAGGACGTTACCCGGTAGCCGTTCATCGCCAGGACCTCGCAAAGCAATTGGCGGACGTCTTCCTCGTCCTCGACGACCATGATCGCTTCCGTCCCGGCATGGCCGCCCTGAACCGATTGGCCGCCCTGAATGCCGGCCGCTTCGCCATCCTGCGCCGGCAGCAGGATCTGGATCAATGTCCCCGCTCCCTCTTTGCTCGTGATGCTGCAGGAACCGCGGGAATGCTTGACGATTCCCTGGACCGTCGCCAAGCCCAGCCCGGTGCCGTTTTCCTTGGTGGTGAAAAAGGGCTCAAAGATGTGCGCTTTGACCTCGTCGCTCATCCCCGTCCCCATGTCCCTTACCTGCATGCTCACGTAGCGCCCCGGCGGCAGATCGGAATAAGGCGATTTCTCGGCCCGGCCGATCTTTTTCAGGGAGGTGGAGATGACGATGGTTCCGCCGGAAGGCATGGCTTCGACGGAGTTCACGATGAGATTGAGAAGAACCTGCTGAAATTGAATGGGATCGATGACGATCGAGGGAAGATGCTCGTGCAGATCCAATTCCACGCTGATTTTTTCCCCGCTGAGCCTGGCGAGCAATTCATGCAATTCGGAGATCAGGTCGTTCAACTGGATTTTTTTGGCTTGCATGATCTGCTTGCGGCTGAAAGCCAGCAGCTGCTGGATCAACCGGGCTCCGCGCGCGCTGGCGTCCCGGATCAGTCTTATTTTCCCGGGGCACTGGTCCTTGCACTCCTTCCATGTATCCATCAGCAGATCGCAGCTGTTGATGATGACGGTGAGCAGGTTGTTGAAATCGTGGGCAATGACGCCGGCCAATCGTCCGATCGTTTCCATTTTTTGCACCTGCAGCAATTGCAACTTATGCTTCTTTTGCCCCGCGATGTCCGCTCCGATGCCCATCAAGTTGAGCAATTTTCCGTTCTCGTCTTTCAGGGGAACTTTGTTGGTGGCCACGGCCGTATGCTTTTATCTACGGATATTTTTCTTACTGCGGACGGACATGCGCCGTTTCCCCTGGGAGCCCAATGGAAACCACGGGTCGCCCAACGCTCAGGCCGGCTTCAATTCGTAGGTGTGGTCACAGCCGTCCGCGCCTTCCATCAGGGTCTGGGTTCGGGAAAACTTGATTCGCGGATTCAGTCCCCGACAGAACCCATAATCATAGGAGCAATAAAAGGCGAACCCGATGTCCGGGGCCTTCAGCCGGCGCATCTCTTCGGCGTAGAGGCAGCGGGCGACCTTCAGCTTCAGGAATGAATCCGTTCTTTTTACCACGGTGAATTCATGTGTGGCCTTCGTATGATCCCATAGGTTTTCCAGCACGCCGGCAATATTTCTCTTGGCGATCTTTGCTTCCCGCAGCTTTGTTTCCGTTTCTTCAATCACATGCTCGCGAACCATGTGCAGGACGGCGTCTCCATACTTGTCCTTCAATTTCCTGAACAACGCCGCCTTTTCCTTCATCTCCCTTTTCTGCAAATGCAGGAACAAATCCTCGAGTTCAGCGTCACAATCCGCATTTTTGGAATTGGAGCATAGCCCTTGCCAATTCAATCCCAGGAGCCCGCTCGAAAGCAGTGCCGCCCTTAAGAAACTTCTGCGCGATTCAAGCTTGGACATCGGATTCTCCCAAAAAAAAGTGTAAGCTGCCGCCGATGCGGAAATGAACAAAAATCTGAATCATCACGGTAAAATTATGCAGGTTGTGGCTGGAAGGACAATCGACTTGCAACCAAGCGGCTGGATTTTGTTGCCAAGGGCCGGAAAGATGAAACGAATCCGCGCGGAGCATCCTAAAGGGATTCTTTGAATCGATCGTAGTAGGTCCGGCTGACCGGCACCTTGGTGCCGTCCTTGAGGAGGGCCAGCCATTCGCCGCGATACCAGCGCTGGAATTCCCTGATGAAATCGAGACGAACAATGGCGGAGCGGTGCAGGCGCGCGAATTGCCGCGGATTGAGCCGCATTTCCAGATTCTTCATCCGCTCGCGCAGCAGGTGGCTCTCCTTGCCGACATGGACGCGAATGTAAACCCCCTGGGCCTCGAACCAGTCGACTTCGTCGATGTTGACCAGGATGAAATGATCGCCCTTTTTGACCGACAGGTGGCGGAGAACCCTTTCGTTGCGCTGCAGCGAGTCCAGCAAGTCGCGCAGGACCATCCGCTCCTCCGCGGAGGTTCGGCCGCAGCACTGGCGGGCATGGTTCAGCGCCTGCCGGAAACGCTCGTCGTCGAAGGGTTTGAGCAGGTATTCGACGGCATGCAGCTCGAAGGCCTTCAGGGCGTACTGGTCGTAGGCGGTGACGAAGATCACCTGGGGGGGGGCGGCTTCCGGCAGGGCGTCCAGGACCTGGAGCCCGCTCATCTCGGGCATCTGGATGTCGAGGAAAACCAGGTCCGGCTTCAGGTCCCTGATCAGGCGCAGCGCGTCCCGGCCGTTGCCGGCCTCGCCGACGACGGCCACGTCGCCTTCCCTTCTCAGGAGCGTGGCGATGCGCTTCCGGGACATCGGCTCGTCGTCGACGACGAGTGCCTTGATCATTTTTCCGGCCGCGCGCCGTCCGGCCCGGCCGCTGTTTTCAGGGGCAGGGTGATCCGCACGGCGAATCCCTTCTGCGAACCGTTGGTGATGGTCAGGCTCTGCCGGTCGCCGTACAGGATGCGCAGCCTTTCGCGGGTGTTCTTCAAGCCGATGCCGCGCAGGAAGAGTTCCTCGGCGTCCCCCTGGAATCCCGGGCCGTCGTCGGCCACGGAGATCAGCAAGCCATCCGGGCCGTTCCTGCGTGCCGAAATGACGATTTCTCCGCCGTCGGCCTCCCGGCTGATGCCGTGGCGGATGGCGTTTTCCACCAGCGGCTGCAGCAGCAGCGCCGGGACCAGCGCCTGGTCGACCTCCGGCTCGACCGCGCGCGTGATCCTCAGCCGCTCCTGGTAGCGGGCCTGCTCGATCTCCAGGTAAAGGTTCAGCAGCCGAAGCTCGCTTGCGACGGGGATCTCGTTTTCCTTGTGATTGGAGAAGGAAAACCTCAGCATCCTGCTCAGGCCGGCGATCATTTTGACCGCCATCTCGGGGCTCTCGTAGACGTAGGCGCTGATGGTGTTCAGGGCGTTGAAAAGAAAATGCGGCTGCAGCTGCGTCTTCAGGGTCACCAGCTGGGCCTGGGCCAGCTGGGCGCGCAGCTGGGAGGTCTTGATCTCCTTTTCCTTCACCATGTGGTAGTTGTCATAGAAGTAGACGAAGCCGACGATGGCCATGTATATCAGGAGGTCATAGTCCAGCCATTTGATGACCACCTGAAACATGGACATTCTCTGGTACATGTGCAGGGGGTAGGAATTGACCGCCGTGCCGGAGAACGGCTTCAGCAGGCGGAACCACAGGAAAATCCAGCTCTTGTGAATGACGATCAGGTGGACCGCGGACATAAGGATGCCCAGGAGAATGTGGCTCGTGAACAGCAGGGACCAGCGGGGGATCCACTCTTGCAGTTTCCGGCAGATTCTGGGCATGAAGAGGGCCATGATTCCCCAGCCGAGAAAATCGAACAGCAGGAACGGGAAAAAGTACATGATCGGAACGGCAATTCCCCGGGTTTCGCTTCCCTTGGACAGCTGGAAGGAAACGAACAGGGCCATGGCCGAGCAGCCCGCCAGGATCAACAACAGCTTGAGCCACCATTTTTTCTTCATGATCAACTTCCTTTTTTCCCCCGTATCATATCCAATCCGAAATCGCACTGCAAGGAAAAAGATTTTTTTCGTGTTCGAGTTATGGATTCCTTCTTAAAAGGAAAAAGGAAAAAGGTAAAAGGAAAATAACGGCAATGAGATCGCCGCTTTGCTGTTGCTAGCACTGACACAAGCACTGGCACGTTCTTCGTTTGGGAGATTGGGTCACTGGAAACGGGCGGGTCTCAAGACACCGCCCCTGCGATCGATCAGGTCGAGGGCGAATGTTCATTCGCCTTTGCATAATAAGTATCCCCCTCGC
>JAFGST010000209.1 GCA_016934475.1 Candidatus Aminicenantota bacterium
CGGGGTGCTGGCCGAGACCGGCATGGTCATCTGCGGCCAGACCGACGACATCGTCCCCGCCGACAAGAAGCTCTACGCCCTGCGCGACGCCACCGCCACGGTCAGCTCGATCCCGCTCATCGCCTCATCGATCATGAGCAAGAAGCTGGCCCTGGGCTCGGACGGCATCGTCCTCGACGTCAAGACCGGCGCCGGCGCCTTCATGAGAGAGGAGCGGGACTCCATCCGACTCTGCCGCACCATGGTGGGCCTCGGCGAGAAAAGCGGGCGCCGCACCCTGGGGATCATCTCCGCAATGGAGCAGCCCCTGGGACGTGCGGTGGGCAACTCCCTGGAGATCCGCGAAGCGCTCGAAGCCCTGAAGGGCCGGGGGCCCGCCGACCTCATGGAGGTGACCTATGCCCTCGGCTGGTGCATGCTGCGCGCGGCGGGCGAATCCCTGGAATATGCCCGGGCCGTCGCCCGCTTCGACGAGGCCATCGCCTCGGGCCGCGCCCTGGAGGTCTTCCGCCGCTTCGTCGCCGCCCAGGGAGGCGACGCGCGCGCCTGCGAGGACGATGCCCTGCTGCCCGCCGCCCGGATCCGGGAGGACCTGCCGGCGCCGGAGACGGGCTGGATCGCGGCCATCGATTCCTTCGAGGTGGGCATGGCCGCCATCGACACCGGCGCCGGGCGCCGCCGCAAGGAGGACGCCGTCTCCCACGGCGCCGGCTTCGTCTTTCACGCCAAGGTCGGGGACAAGGTGGAAAAGGGAGAGCGCCTGCTGACCATCCATTCCGACCGCCCCGAGCTCCTGCCGGCCGTGCACCAGCGGCTGGCCGCGGCCATCCGCGTCGGCCCGCGTCCCGTGGACCGGCCCAGAATGGTGCTGCATTTGGTCGACAAGGACGGCGTTCATCCCTGGCCCCACTGAACGCCATGGGGAAGCTCTACAAGAGCGTATTTTTCGACGCCGACGACACGCTGTTCGATTACCCGCGGGCCGAACGCGCCGCCCTGCTGGCCTGCATCACCGAGTTCCGCATCCCGATCGAGGCGGATACGATCGTTGCGGCTTACCGCCGCCACAATCGCGACGCCTGGCAGGCCTTCGAACGCGGTGAGACCGACCAGGAGACTTTGCGCGTCGAGCGCTTCCGCCGCCTGGGGGCGGAATTGGGACTGGCCCTGCCCCTGGAAGGGATCGGCGGCTTCTACCTGGAGGCGCTCTCCAGGCAATCCCAGTTACTGCCCGGGGCGCTGGAGCTGGTGCGGGAACTGGCGCCGGTGTATCCTTTGGCGCTGATCACCAACGGCATCGCCTTCGTCCAGCGGCGGCGCTTCGCCGCCTCGCCGATCACGCCACTCTTCCAGGCCATCGTCATTTCCGAGGAGGCCGGCGTCGCCAAGCCCGACCCCCGCATCTTCGCGCCGGCGCTGGAGAGGATCGGCGTCGCCGCCGCGGACGTGCTCTACGTCGGAGACAGCGTCACTTCGGACATGGCCGCCGCCCGCAACGCCGGCATGGACTTCTGCTGGCTCAATCCCTCTGGAGCCCCCGTACCCGAAGGATTCGCCCCGGCCTACGTCGTCGCCGCCGTCGGCGAGATTTCCCCCTTCCTGGGCCGCTTATCCCGCCGACCGGAAGGCAAGATCTAGATCAGCGGCTCGTGCGGCCCGCGGATCGGGCACTCGTGGACGACGTGGGTGTCGCCGGCGGCGAAGCGCACGGGGCCGCAGCGGTTGTTCAGGTCGTTGGTCTCGACGATCGCGTCGTCGCTGTCGACCACGACGCTGAAGTTCAGGGGCAGGGAGAGCGCCGCGTCGCATTCGACATAAACGGCGCCGGCGCGCTTCGTCTCGTCGCCGCCGATGCCGCCCTCGACCCACTCGGCCAGGCCCAGGCCGTCAAAGAGGATCTTGATGCGCTCGGCGGTTCCACCGTGCCACATGTTGCGGATGGTGGGGACGATCTGGATCTTTTCCCGGCCGGCGAACGTGCCGCGGGTGATCTCCACCCGGCTGACCACCAGGTCGACGCCCCCGACGACCACCTCGTCGCCGCCGGCGTCGGGGAATCCTCCCGACGCCATCCGGTAGTCGGCCTCCTGGCGGTTGTTGTCCTCGCTGCGCTCCGCGACCTGGCTGGGCACGTCGGCCGTAACCAGGAAATGATACGTGTGCCCCGGCAGCACGTCGTACGGGAAGTCCACCGTCCTGGAGGGGATCTTGGCCGTGGCGCCCGTGTAGGTCAGCCCGGAGACCGTCTCCTCGCCGATGCGGAAATAGAGGCCGGACGGCAGCCGGACGCTGGCCCGGACCTGGAACGGCCCGGTCGAGGTCATGGCCACCGGATTGAACACCACCGCCCGGATGCGGATGCGCTCGCCGGCCGCATCTCCAGAGAGGCGGGTGAGCTTCAGTTCCCGCAAAACGATGTCCGGCTTGATCTTGACCGCGGTGATCTTTTTCGCGGGCTCGGCCGCCAAGGCCAGCCCCAGCAGGATGATCAAGCCGAACAGGGCCAAGATAAGCGATCCCTTTTTTGCTTTCATTGCTTCCTCCGTTGTTCACCTTATATATAGGAATTGCCGGCCCCCATCTCGCGCAAAATGATCCCTGCGCCGGATTGACTTCGCTGCCGGAAAAAAGGCATAATGGGCGCCAGGAGGAAAAAATGAAACAGGCGATTTTCGCCTTGATCCTAATATCCTCGCTGGCGGCCATACTCCCGGCCCAGGAAGTCGTCATGCAGGATGCGCCGCCGTTCACCTACGCCTACCTGGAGTGCCAGGGCTCCTACCAGCAGATCCCCGGCAAGATCAACGAGTTCATGGGGGCGTTCTTCCAGCAGGGGCTGATGCCGCAGGGCAGCTTCTTCGCCATGTACCTCAACGCGCCCGGCGAGGTCAAGGAGGAGGAGTTGCAGTGGCGTCTCGGTTTCCCAGTTCCCGCCGATGCCCCGGTGGCCGCGCCGCTGCAGAAGGGGGAGTGCCAGGCCGCCAGGATCGCGGTCTACATGCACCTCGGCCCCTACGACAAGATCAGCGAGTCCTACGCCAAAGTGTTCGCCTTCGTCGAGAGCCAGGGCTGCAAGCCGGCCGGGCCGTCGATGGAGAAGTACCTGAACAACCCGATGGAGGTGAAGCCGGAGGAGCTGCGCACCGAGATCAACGTGCCGGTGGTGAAGAAATAGCGCTGCCGAACCGGGGACGGTCAGGATAAATATTTTTAAATGATTTATGGTTCCTCACGCAAATTTGTGCACAGGTTTGGGTGAGCGTGGACGAGTATAAGGCCAGGAGATGAGGGATGGGATAAAATTCCAAG
>JAFGST010000210.1 GCA_016934475.1 Candidatus Aminicenantota bacterium
CAAGGGGCCGCAGCACGACGAGGCCTGGCTGATCTTCATGGACATGGTCAACAACCAGATCCCCACCTTCGAGATGAAGGCCGAGGCCCTGCACTACTTCCCGATGTTCCGCACCTGGTTCGGGCTGCAGGGCTTATGCAAGCTGCCCTGGAACGACGTCGAGCCGGCCGACAACGCCCAGCAGGACGAGCCCAACAAGGTCCCTGAGCACGTGCAGAATTACGTCGACATCTTCAACGCCATCACCGGCCAGAGGATCGACAAGGAGGAACTGGTCCGCCAGTCGGAGCGCGTCTACAATTTCCAGCGCGTCTTCAACCTCAAGATGGGGCACGGCAAGCGCGTCGACGACTGGCCGCCTTACCGCGCCATGGGGCCGGTGACGGTCGAGGAGTACGAGTCGCGCGCCGAGCGCTACGACCAGCAGCTGAAAGAGAAGATGAACGCCGACCCGGCGGGCAAGAGCGTCGAGGAGAAGATCCACCTGCACCGCGAGTACCGCGAGAAGCAATATGAGAGCCTGATCGATGCTGTCTTCAAGCGCCGCGGCTGGTCCAGGGAAGGCGTGCCCACCGTCGAGCACCTCAAGAAGATCGGCATGGACCTGCCCGAGGTGATCGCGCTGGTCAAGAAGCACCTATAAGGCAAGACCGAAGTTCGTTGTTCGATGTTCGAGGTTAAAACAAGCACCGGACAGCCGATTAAAATAAATGCAATAATTGGGGCAGGCCGCGTACCCGCCTTTTTTTTATCAAATCGTAGGGGCGGGTCTTAGCCCCGCCCGCAAAAACACCCGAAATAATCGGGAGGATTACCGACCCTACCCGACATGATGCCCGATCTACAGCGAGTTCTCCACCACCTTCAGCTTCAGGCGCGAGAGGTACTCGGTGATCTTGATCTTTTTGGGGCAGGCTTCCATGCAGTTGAAGATGGTGTGGCAGCGCCAGACGCCATTCTTGTCGTTGACGATCTCCAGGCGCTGGTCGGCGCCGTCGTCGCGGCTGTCGAAGACGAAGCGGTAGGCCTTGAGCAGGGCGGCGGGGCCGAGATATTCCTGGTTGGGCCACGAGCTCGGGCAGGCGGCGCTGCAGGCGGCGCAGAGGATGCACAGCGTCGACTCGCCGATCTGTTCCAGCTGGGCGGGCGACTGCACGAATTCCTTGTCGGGCAGCGGCTTGTCCACGATCAGGTAGGGCTTGATGCGCTTCAGCTTGGCGAAGAAGGGCTCGAGGTCGACCACCAGGTCCTTGATGATCTGAAAGCCCGACAGGGGCTCGACCTTCAGCTTCGTCCCGAAGCGGTGGACGGGGGTCTCGCAGGCCAGCACGTTGCGGCCGTTGACCTTCATGGCGCAAGAGCCGCAGATTGAGCTGCGGCAGGAGCGGCGGTAGGCCAGGGTGCCGTCGTGCCTCCAGTGGATCTCATTGAGGACGTCGAGGATGGTCGAGTCGTCTGCGACCTGGATGGCGAAGGTCTGCCAGTGTGGTTTCTCGTCCTTTTCCGGCTGGTAGCGCAATATCTTGGCTTGGATGTCGATCTGGGCCATGGGCTCCTCCTTAGTATTTCCTTTCCTGCGGCTGGTACTGCGGATAGATGACCACCGCCTTGCCGTAGTCCATCACGATCTTGCCGTCGCGGCGCCAGGCCAGCGTGTGCTTCAGCCAGTTGGCGTCGTCGCGCTTGGGGAAATCGCTGCGGAAATGGGCGCCGCGGGACTCCTTGCGCGCCAGGGCGCCCTCGACGATGACCTCCGCGAAGCTGAGCAGATTCTCCAGCTCCAGGGCCTCGATCAGGTCGAGGTTGAAGGCCTGGCCGCGGTCGTCGACGCCGACCTTGCGGTAGCGCTCCTGCAGCTCCTTGATGATGCCCAGCATCCGCAGCATGTCGTCCTGGTTGCGGAAGACGCCCATGTGCTTGGTCATATTCTCCTGAAGCTCTTCGCGGATGGGGGCGTGGCGCTCCAAGCCGCTGCCGCTCCACAGGCGGTCGATCTTGCCCTGGGCGACGTCCAGCGGCTTGGTTGGCAGGTCGGCGAAGACGTTCTGGCGGCAGAACTCGGTCATGTGCGCACCGGCGATGCGCCCGAAGGTGGCCGCATCCTGCATGGAGTTGGTGCCCAAGCGGTTGGCGCCGTGCAGCGACAGGCAGGAGGCCTCGCCGGCGGTGTACAGCCCCCGCACCACCGTTCCGGCGGCGTCCTTGATCACCTCGGTGCGGATGTTGGCCGGGATGCCTCCCATCGAGTAGTGGGCGGTGGGCTGGATGGGCACCGGCTCCTTGATGGAATCGGCCTTCAGGTAGTTCAGGGCCAGGTCGTGGATCTGCGGCAGGCGCGAGAGGATCTTCTCCCGCCCCAGGTGGCGCAGGTCGAGGTAGACGTAGTCGCGGCCGCCGATGCCGCGCCCCTCGTTGATCTCGGTCTGCTCGGCGCGCGAGACCACGTCGCGCGGCGCCAGCTCCATCTTGGCCGCGGCGTAATTCTTCATGAAACGCTCGCCCCGGTCGTTGATGATGTATGCGCCCTCACCGCGGGCGGCCTCCGAGAGCAGGATGCCGTGCTTGTAGAGGCCGGTGGGATGGAACTGGACAAACTCCATGTCCTCCAGCGGCAGCCCGGCCTCGAGCACCAGGGCCACGCCGTCGCCGGTGTTGGCGTGGGCGTTGGAGGTCACTTTCCAGGCGCGGCCGTAGCCCCCGGTGGCCAGCAGGACGGTCTTGGCGTGAAAGATGTGCAGGCCGCCCTCGCGGATGTCCCAGGCCACCAGACCGCTGGCGACGTCGTTCTGAACCAGCAGCGAGAGCACCTGAAACTCGCTGAAGAACAGCACGTTGTGCTTCAGGCACTGCTCGTAGAGGGTGTGCAGCAGCACGTGGCCGGTGATGTCCTGGGCGAAGCAGGCGCGCGGCGCCGAATGGCCGCCGAAGGGGCGCTGGTTGATGCGGCCGTCGGCGGTTCGTGAGAAGGGCACGCCCATGTGCTCGAACTCGTAGACGGTGTTGACCGCCTCGTTGACGAAATGCTCAACGATGTCCTGGTCGGCCAGGTAGTCGCTGCCCTTGATGGTATCGAACATGTGCGCGTCCAACGAGTCCTCGCTGACGTTGGCCAGGGCGGCGGCGATCCCGCCCTGCGCTCCCCCCGAGTGGGAGCGGGTCGGGTAAACCTTGCTGACGACGGCGGCCGCCAGCCCGCTCCTGGCCACCTCGAGGGCGGCGCGCAGGCCGGCCAGGCCGGCTCCGACGATCACGGCGTCGATCTTGTGATATTTCCTTGCTTGTTCGATCTTCATGGGTTTGCTCCCTCAGGCGGCCTTCAGCGTGTAGAGCTTGACGATGGTCAGGGTGCCGACGAACAGCAGCACCACCCCTACCATGACCACCAGGCTGTACCAGACCAGGCGCCAGTATCTGTTGCTGGTGTAATCTTCCAGGACCGACCAGACGCCGTTCAGCCCGTGGTAGAGGGCCGCGAGCAGGAAGGCGAACTGCAGCAGCGGGAACCACCAGCTGCCGGCCCTCTCGATGACCCAGCGGTAGCTGACCGCCCGGCCCTGGGCCAGGAAATGGTAGGTCACGAAGTGCAGCACCAGCAGGACGAACAGGATGACGGCCGAGATGCGCTGCAGCAGCCAGGCCAGGGATCCCGAACGCGACGTTTGCTTAAAATCCTTGTTCATGGCATCCTCCCTAGAACACGTGGGACAGGAGCAGGTAGGAACCCAGCGCCCACAGGACGAAGGCCGCGGCGATCAGCGCCACGAAGAGCTTCTTGTGCGCCAGCGAGCCCTGGAAGAAGTCGACGATGATGATGCGTACGCCGTTGAAGGCGTGGAACAGTATGACGCCCCACAGGCCGACCTCCAGGAGCTTGAAGGGGGTGGTGTTTAGGAAGGCCATGACGTCGTTGAACATTTCTTCGCCGTAGGTCAGGCTGTGGATGACCCAGATGTGCAGGCAGAGGTAAAAAATGAGGGCCAGGCCCGAGAGGCGGTGCAGAATCCAGGCCCACGAGCCGACAAAATTGTAATACGTGAGGTCGTAAAAGCGCGTTCGTTTGTACACGCTGTCCTCCTTGGATCGAGAATACACGAAACGCCATTGTAGTATTTTCGGGCGGCAACTTCAACCGCCATTTGACTTTTGCCGGGGAAAAAAATATTTTAGGGGGATGAAACCCAGGGAAGCCGACCGCCCCGGCGAACCGCCGCATCCCGACATCCTGGCCTTGCGGCACATGTTCGCCAAGAACCAGTGGCTGATCGGCATCCGCTGGATCTACCCGGCCTTCATCCTGGCCTTTTTCGTCTTCTACCGCATCATGGCCCGGCGCTCGCTGATCACGGCCCATGACGCGCTGCTGGTCTTCCTGCTGCCGGTCATCGTCAATATCCTGTTTCGCATGGACCTCGGCCGCAAGGAGAAGCGAACCGACCGGCCGCCCGCCTACGACGAGCTGCAGCGCTTGGTCGCGCTGCAGCTCGACTTCGACATGGTGGTCCTCTCCCTGACCGTGTTCTTTTCCGGCGGCCTGGCCAGCCCCCTGATCGCCATGCTCCTTGTCTACATCATGATCGCCACCTTTCTGGTCGACTACCACCAGGCTTTCCGCTGCACCCTGGCGGCGATGGCGCTGCTCCTGGCCGTCACCCTGCTGCGCGAAGGCGCCAGCCTTTTCTCCGGCCAGCAGCTCATGAGCCTGCTGGCCTTCTATTTCATGTTCATATTCACCTACCTGGTCTCCGGATATCTTTCCAAGAACATGCGCGGCAACGAGGCGCTGCTCAAGGACCTGCTGCAGCAGACCCGGCAGTTGTCCGTAAGCGACGGCCTGACCGGCCTCTACAATCAGAAGCACTTTTTCGAGCTCCTGGCGCGCGAGACGCGGCAATCGCAGCGACATGACCTGAATTTCTCCCTGATCATCTTCGACGTCGACTACTTCAAGAACTTCAACGACCACCACGGCCACCTGCGCGGCTCGGAGACGCTGAAGGAAATCGCCGCGGTCATGAAAACCAAGTTCCGCTCCACCGACCTGCTGGCCAAGTACGGCGGCGACGAGTTCGTCGTCATCCTGCCGCAGACCGACGGCGTCGGCGCCTACCTGGCCGCCGAAAGGCTGCGCGAGAGCATCGAGCGGGAACCCTTCCCGGGCGCCGAGACCCAGCCGCAGAAAAGGATCACCATCTCGGTCGGCCTGGCCTCCTATCCCGAGCACGGCACGAGCGACCAGGAGATACTGAACCACGCCGACAAGGCGCTGTACTTCGCCAAGGAAACGGGGCGCAATCGCACCGTCATCTACGATGAAGCCATCGAGAAAGAGACCGATGAGCCCGGATGAAGGGCGGCCGGCCCAGGAGCAGCCCGGGCGGGACGCGTTGGGAGACGGCCATGGCCCCTGAGCGCGCCAGCGGCCTGCTGCTGCACGTCACCTCCCTGGCCGGCCGCACTCCCTGCGGCACCCTGGGACGGGACGCGGACGAATTTATCTCCTTCCTCGAGTCCAGCGGACAGTCCTATTGGCAGGTGTTGCCCCTGGGCCCGGTCTGCGGCCATTGGAGCTTTTCGCCCTATTCGTCGCCGTCGGCCTTCGCCGGCAACGAGATGCTGATCGACCCGAAAGCGCTGTGCGACCGGGGCTGGATCACCGAGGACGAGTTGATGGGGGGAGAGGCGGACCCGGCGGCCGATTTCTGCGATCTGCACGCCGCCGCCGCCGCGAACGCGTCCTGGCTCCAGGCTGCAGCCCGGCGCTTTTTCGCCCACGGTGGCAGCGACGGCGCCTTCGAACGCTTTTGCACCGACCAGCGCCACTGGCTGGACGACTACGCCCTGTTCCGCGCCTTGGCCGACCATTTCGCCACTTTCCACTGGCCCTCGTGGCCCGCCGCCATCTCCCGCCGCGAGCCCGCGGCCGTCGCCCGCTGGCG
The DNA here is from genome assembly GCA_016934475.1 of Candidatus Aminicenantota bacterium. Classification (GTDB taxonomy): domain Bacteria; phylum Acidobacteriota; class Aminicenantia; order UBA2199; family UBA2199; genus UBA2199. The sequence continues at coordinate 5,937 of JAFGST010000210.1, forward strand.
CCGGGAGCTGCGGGAGCCCGTCCGCCAGCGCCGCCTCGAGCAGTTCCTTTTCTTCGAACAATGGCGGCGGGTGAAGAGCAAGGCCAACGAAAGGGGCGTGCGCATCGTCGGCGACATCCCTTTCTACGTCAATTTCGAGAGCGCCGACGCCTGGTCCCGCCCCGACGTTTTTCAGGTGGACGAGGGATCGGGACTGCCGCCGGAAGTGGCCGGCGTCCCTCCCGACTACTTCAGCGCCAGCGGCCAGCGCTGGGGCAATCCCCTCTATCGCTGGCAGGGGCGCTCCGGGCTCCACCGCCCCACCCTGGAGTGGTGGACGGCCCGCGTCGGCCACCTGCTGCAGCTGGTGGACATGCTGCGCATCGATCACTTCCGCGGCTTCGAAAGCTACTGGGCCATCCCCGCCGAGGAGGCGACGGCGGTCCGTGGCCAATGGCGCCCGGGACCGGGATTGCCCTTCTTCGACCACCTGCGCCGGGAACTCGGGGAGATCCCCCTGATCGCCGAGGATCTGGGATTGATCACTCCCGAGGTGGAGGCCCTGCGCGACCGCCTGGGATTCCCGGGCATGAAAGTCCTGCAGTTCGCCTTCGACGGCCAACCCGGCAATCCCTACCTACCGCACAACTTCCGCCATGCCAACTGTCTGGTCTACACCGGCACCCATGACAACAATACCAGCAACGGCTGGTTCTACGGCCCGGAAACCAGCGAATCGACAAAGCAGGTCGTCTTGGACTACATGAACCTGAGCCATCGCGATGAGTTTCATTGGCAATTCATCCGCCTGGCCATGCAGTCGGTGGCCCGCCTGGCCGTCTTTCCCGTCCAGGATGTCCTAGGCTACGACGGCCGCTTCCGCATGAATATCCCGGGTCGGGGCGACGGCAACTGGCGCTGGCGCCTGCGGCCCGGAGCGCTGAGCCCCGAGCTAGGGCGGCGCCTGCTCCACCTGACCCGGCTGTATGAGCGCCTTCCTGCCAGGTGAATCCACCCGCCTTTGCCGCCCATTGTCTTGAAAACAGGACATTTTTGTCCCTTATGCTTGGCAAGCAAAATGCTTTCTTAAAGTGAGGAGGTCAACATGAAAAAGACACTGATCGCCTGTTTGACCCTGTTTCTGCTGTCGGCATGGGCCTGGTCCGACCCGACGGAAGAGAACGCCAACGAAGCCAAATACTATGACAACGCCAAGGTGGTGCGCATCAAGAGCGTGGAGGGAGAGGGATTCATCCAGCGCTCCTACGACGAGGGCAATGAAGAGGCCACCGCCAACCTGCCCCTCTTCGAGAAGGACATCGTGGGCACCACCGACGGCCGGCTGGCCGTCTACCTGGGCCGCCTGAACTACCTGCGCCTGGACGCCGACACGGTCGTCGTTCTGGAAAAGGTGCCGCAGCTGCGCCAGACCGACCTGGCCGTGCGCGTGGAGCAGGGAGCCATCTACCTGGACGTTGAGAACCTTGACCGGGAGCGGGGCATCGAGGTGCAGACGCCCGATTGCGGCATCTTCCTCCTGGACAAGGGCGTGATCCGCGTCAACGTCGTCGGCAATGGGCGGACCGAGGTGCTCGTGCTCGAGGGCATTGCCGAGGTGGCCGGACGGGAAAGCAGCCGCAACGTGCGCGAGAACCAGAAGATCGTCATGGCCGGCGGCGGGATCGAGGAGCGTCCCTTCTATTTCTATGCTTCCGACAAGGACGATTTCGACCTTTGGAACGAGGCGCAGAACCGTGAGCTGGGCTACGCCCGCTACGGCACCGCCCGCTACCTGAAGGGCGGCTATGAGGACTATGAGTACGAGATGACCCGCGCCGGGCGCTGGACCTACATGTCGGACTACAATTCCTACGTCTGGATCCCCTATCGCACCGGCATCGACTGGATGCCCTATTCCAACGGCCGCTGGGTGTGGCACCCCTACTACGGCTACGTCTGGAGCTCCTACGACACCTGCGGCTGGTTCACCCACCATTACGGCCGCTGGCACTGGAGCCTGGGCCACGGCTGGTACTGGATCCCCTCCTACCACTGGTCGCCGGCCTGGGTCTCCTGGTTCTGGAACGACCACTACTACGGCTGGTGCCCGCTCAGCTGGTGGAACCGGCCGATCGTCATCATCAACAACCGCTGGGACCGCCATTACAACTACCATCGCGGCATTCCCCATCACTCCCGCTCGACCATCATCATCCGCAAGAACGAGCTCGCGGCTCCCAACATTCACCGCGTCGTGGTGAGCAAGGGGGCGCTGGCGCAGGACGCCGGCCAGAAGCTGGCCTATCGCGGCAAGGCGCCCTCGGGGCGGCTGGCCATCAACAAGGTGACGGTGGTCAACGCCCAGGGCAGATCGGTCACCTACAAGAAGGGCGCCATCGTCAGCCAGGAGAAGTACCGCAGCGGAGAAGGCGGCGGGAGCGAGAAGGGAACCGTCTATCGCTACAACCAGCCGAAGGACGGCACCAGCTACCGCTCCGCCAAGAAGACCGGCGGTGAGAGCGGCGCCGCGGCCTATCGCTCGCGTTCGTCTTCTTCCGGCTCCGCCAAGAGCGCGTCTTCGAGCAAGTCCAGTTACCGCAGCCGCTCCGGCAGCGGCTCGTCCTCGTCCAAGTCTTCCTCCTCCAGCAGCTCCGGCAGCAAGGCCAAGAAAAAGGAGAAGGGCGAACCCTCCTATCTCTCCCGCAGCGGCTCCGGGAATTCGGCGGCGGCAACCCAAACCGGAGCGCCGGCCCCATCCAGCCGCAGCCGGTACTCATCGGGAAGCGGCGGCAGCCGCTTCTCCTACCGCTCCCACGGCTCGACCACCGTCCCACGGACCGAGTCCAGCTATTCGTCCGGGACCGCGACCCGCAGGATCCTCGGCAGCATCTTCTCCTCGCGCAAGAGCTCCAGCGCCTCCTATTCGGCATCGGGCAGCCGCTCCGGCTCCGGCGGCTACGCCACGGCGAGCCGGAGCAATTCCCGTCCGTCCTCGGGTTCCTCTTCCTACCGCTCCTCGGGCAGCGCGTCGTCCAGAAGCTCCCGCTCCTATTCCTCCGCGGGCAGCCACTCCTCTTCTTCCAGCCGCTCCTACCGCTCCAGCTCCTCCTCCAGCTCGAGCCGCGCCTCCAGTTCCTCTTCTTCCTCCGGGAGTTCCAGCGGCAGGTCGGCCAAGAAAAAGTAGCCGCCGATCAACCAGCGGGGAACGGGAAACCATCCTGTTCCCCTTCTTTTTACTTATCGCCAGGCGGCCAGGGCCTTTTCGGCGATCTGCCGCTGTTCGGCGGAGAGTTGCTCCGAGTGGCGGCCGAGGGCGGTCTCCATTTGGGCCAGCGCCAGATCCATCTTTCCGTTCTTGGCCAGGACCAGGGCGTAGTTGAAGAAAAACTTGCCCTCGGGCTTGATGGCCACAGCCCGGGCCAGCATCCCCTCGGCGGCGGCCATGCTGCCGTAGCGCGTGTTCAGCAGCGCCACCTTCAGCAGCAGCTCGGACTGGGCGGCCGCCTCTTCGTTCTCCAGCAGCCGGTCGTACTCGGCCACCGCCTCCGCGAATTTCTTCAAGGTGATCAGCAGCTCGGCATGCTTGATGCGCAGGGAGACGTTTTGCGGCTCGATGGCCAGGGCCAGGGCATAGTGCTCCTGCGCCTCGGCCGGGCGCCCCTGCTTCTCGCGGATCTCGCCCAGCAGGATGCGGGCGCGGGTATTGCGCGGGTTCTTGTCCAGCATCTCGTTGCAGCGTTTCTCGGCCCGGTCGTACATCTTCATATCGAACAGCGCCAGGGCCAGGGTCTGGCGGAAGGTTTCGACGTCGGGAAACTCGTCGATGGCCTGGCGGAGGAAATCCAGGGCCGTGCGGGCGTCGCCCTTGGACATGTACAGCTTGTACTGCAGGTTGTAGACGTGCGGCATCTTCAGGCCGGGATTCTCGGACAGCAGCTGCCGCAGCTCCGCCTCGGCTTCCTCGATCTTCTTCTCGGCGATCCGCTGGCTGACCTTCTTCAGGCGGGCGTCGATCAGCACTCCCTTCTTGGGATCGAGGGCCGTGGCCCCCTGGCTGGAGAACGCCGATATGTAGCCGAGGGCCTGGAGCTGCTCCTTGTCGCCCTCGCTCAGGGCGCGCCGCGTCTCGTGGCCGCGCTGGGAATGGCCGGCGACGAAGCGGGCCAGGCGCTTGTCCATGTCGCGGGCGACGAGGTTCTTGCGCAGGAACAGGTTCGCCTTCTCTCCGCGGTCGGCGGACAGGTCGTACAACTCGGGATCGGGAAGCGACACATACTTGTACGTCTCGCGCAGCAGACCGGTCAACGGTGCCCAGTTCATTTCCTCGGGGCCATACATGCTTTCGAAATACAGGGGGCGCTCCTCTTTTTCGCTCTCTCCCTTCAGCAAGGAGAGGAAGCTTCTTCCCTGGACCGCCGCCGGGACCTCGACGTCCAGCAGGTCGAGCACCGTGGGCATGACGTCGACCAGCCCCACCCGCGCCTCGACCCGCCGCGGCTTGCCCAGCAGCCCCGGAGCATGAAAGAACAGCGGCACCCGCAGGGACTCCTCGTAGCAGAAGATGCCGTGCCCCTGCTCCACGTGCTCGCCGAAGGCCTCGCCGTGGTCGCCGGCGACGACCACCAGGGTGCGCTCCAGCAGGCCGCGTTGCCGCAGCGCCTCGATGACGCGCCCGACCCAAACGTCCATGTAGGCGATCTCGCCGTCATACAGGCCCTCGGGACCGGCCGGGTACAGCTTGGCGAACTCGGGCGGCGGGCGGTAGGGGGTGTGCGGGTCGTAGAAGTGCACCCAGTAGAAAAACGGCCGTTCTTCGGCCGGGTCCAGCCAAGCACTGAACTTGTCATGGACCATCGCCGCCGGGATCTCCGAACGGTAGTTGCGGATCATCTCGTGGGTGTCGAGGCTGTCGTCGTAGACGGCGAAGCCCTGGTTGAGGCCGAACTTGGAGAGCAGCACAAAGGCGGCGATGACCGCCCGCGTGTCGTAGCCCCGGTCGCGCAGGACCTCGGCCAGGGTGGTCTCGCCTTCGGGCAGGAAGTAGCTGCCGTTGTTGCGCACGTTGTTGGCGATGGGATAGCGCCCGGTGAACAGGACGCTGTGGGAGGGCAGGGTCAGGGGCACGCTGGTGTAGCCGTTCTCGAGCAGGATGCCCTCGGCGGCCAGGCGATCGAGGTTGGGCGTGCGCGCCGCCGCGTAGCCGTAGGCGCCGAGGCGGTCGGCGCGGGTGGTGTCCAGGGTGATGACCAGGACGTTCCATGGCACCCCCCGCCGGCCCGGCCGCAGCAGAAGCAGAGCGCCGGCGGCGGCGAGCAGCAGAAGCAAGATCCCCCAGCGTGCCTTCTTCTTCATGGTCTCATGTGCTCCTTGTTTTTATCTCGTTACCCGGCTCCGGCAGCGGTCAATCCCCGGTTGCAACCAGCAGCCGCTGCAGCCTCTGGCGGTCGGACGCGGAAAGAAGGTCCCCATGCTGCGAACGCAGCCGCTCCAGGCACTCCCGGGCCTCCGCCTTCCTGCCTACGGCGAGCAGCGTCACCGCGATGTTGAAATGGGCGTCGGTGAGCTCGGGACGCAGATCCACGGCCTGGCGCCAATCGGCCAGCGCCGGCTCGACCTGGCCGGCGAACCGATAGGCCGCGCCCCGTCCGTTGTAGGCCGCGGCCAGGCGTTCATCCAGGGCGATGGCCTCGTTGAAGGCCGCGAGTGCCTTCTGCCGCTGCGCCTCGTCACGGGTCGCCACGTATCGGGCCAGGAACAGCGCGCCGAGGTTGGCGTGGGCCATGGCGTTGGCGGGATCCAGCGCCAGGGCCTTGGCATAGGCCTCCTCGGCGGCGGCAAAATCCTTCCGGCGAAAATGGACCGCCCCGAGACAGTTCCAATTCTCGGAACTGCCCGGGTCGGCGGCCAGAACCTCCTGTAAAAGGGCGACGGCCTCGTCGTGGCGCTGGATGTCGCTCAGGAAGACGCCGAGCTTCGCCTTCAGCTCGAGGCTGTCCGGATTGCGCTCCAGGCCGCCACGCAGGACATCCACCGCCGCGCGGAAGCGGCGCATGAAGTGCAGGGTGTCGGCCAGGTGCAGGTAGGAGCCGATGTCGCCGGGCCGGCTGGCGATCACATCTTCGTACAGTTCCTTGGCCTCGGGATACTTTCTGTCATTGAACAGCTGGTTGGCGAGGCGCAGCTTGTTCTGGATGGGCAGCAGAATCTTCAGGTCGTCCTCGCGGGTGTAGGCCGCCTTCTTCTCGACCCGGATACCGGAGAGGTAGCCGAAGGCGCGCAGCTTGCGTGTCATTTCCGCCGACATGGCCACGCGCGCGGAGGCGGCGTCGCTCCCCGACACCCCGCCCTTCACCTCCTCCAGCCGGCGCTTCAGGTCGGAGACCCGCCGCGTGGAGATGATGTTCTTGCTCTCGGCGAAATCGCGCTGCAGGTCGTACAGTTCCTTGACGGGCAGGTCGATGTACTTCAGATTCCCGTCGATGAATCCCTCCAGCGGTGCCCAGCCGCGCGTCAGGTGGGGTCCCTTGGATTCGAAGTAGATGGGGCGCTCCTCCCTTTGGCCCCCTTCCAGCAGGGGCAGGAGCGTCCGGCCGGCGAGGTCTTCCGGCGGCTTGCGGCCCAGCACGTCGCTGACGGTGGGCAGGATGTCGGCGTGGCAGACGGGGTCGGCCACGGTCCGGCGCCGCGCTCCCGGCCGGCAGATGATCAGGGGCACGTGGATGGTGGAGTTGTAGGCGAAATAGCCGTGCTCGAACTCGCCGTGGTCCCCCAGCGCCTCCCCGTGGTCGCCGGTGATGACCAGCAGGGTCGAATCCAGGCAGCCCGACTTCTCCAGGAAGGAAAAGAGCTTTCCCAGCTCATGATCCATGTAGGCGACCTCGCCGGCGTAGGGATCGGCGGCGAAGCGCTTGTCGAAGGGAGCCGGGGGAGCGTAGGGGGAATGAGGGTCCCACAGGTGCAGCCAGCAGAACCATTTCCCCCGCCGGCTGGCGATCCACTCCCGGGCCAGGGGCACGACCTCGGCGGCCACGAGCGTGTCCTGGCCCTGCGGCTCGCGGTATAGGTCGAAGCCCTGGTCCAGGCCGCCGGCGCGGTCCAGCACGAACGAGCTGACGAAGGCCGCCGTCTCGTAGTTCAGATCCTTCAGCAGTTCGGGCAGGGTGAGAAAGCGGCCGTCGAGGCGGAAGCCATTGTTGTCGGACACGCCGTGGAACAGGGGCGTCTGGCCGGTGAGGATGTTGGCGTGGGCCGGCAGGGTCATGGGGTTGTGGCTGAAGGCGCGGGTGAACAAAGCACCCCGGCCGGCCATGCGGTCAATGTTCGGCGTCAATCGCGCCCGCACGCCATAGGCGCCGACGTGGTCGGCGCGGGTCGTGTCCAGGGTGATCAGCAGGACGTTGAGATCTCTCCCCGCGGCAGCTTCTACCGGCAGGACGGCCACCAGGGCCAGCAGGATTCCTGCGGCCCACGATGAGATCCGGCGCGCGTTTTTCATGAGCATTTTTTTTCATTATAGCACAGCCGGGGCAAGGTAAAAAAAACCCCCTCCCCGCGGGGGGAGGGGGCCTGTCATCGGGCTCGCGTCGCGGCGAGCCCGGAGATGCTGTCGCTGGCTCAGAAGTTGAGGCGGAAGCCGAACTGGAAGTTCCCCGGGTTGGTGACCATCAGCACCTCGTCCTTGTAGGGGCCGATCATGTTGTCGA
>JAFGST010000211.1 GCA_016934475.1 Candidatus Aminicenantota bacterium
CCGCATGGACGAGGTCATCTTCGAGGAATTCAAGGGCACCGGCAACATGGAGATCAACCTCGACCGCCGGCTGGTCGACAAGCGCGTCTTCCCGGCCATCGACCTGTTCCGCTCCGGCACTCGCAAGGAGGAACTGCTGATCGAGCGCGAGGAACTGAGCAAGATCTGGGTGCTGCGCAAGGTCCTGGCCCAGATGTCCGAGGTCGAGGCCATGGAACTGCTGGTGGACAAGCTGTCCAAGACCAAGTCCAATGCCGAGTTCATCAACATGATGTCCAAGGGAATGTAATTACACGAACAGGCTCGGTTCACGGTGTACGGCGGATGGCGGACGGCAAGAAAGGAAAATCGAACTCAGAGAAGATAGAGGGAAGAGGGAGGGAAGAGAAAGGGAAGAGAGAGTAGGAAAATCCCTTTCATGTCATGACCTCTTTCCCACTTTGTCTTCCCTCTGCCTTCCCTCTGTTTTCCCTCTCTCTTCCCTGGAGTCCAAGAGCCGCATGCCGCTCTCGTTCAGGCGTAGTTACTTGATCTCCAAGACCTCTGAAATCCCCTGCTGGATCTCCTTCATCACCGAATCCCACGAATAATATTTTTTCACGTACTCCAGCCCTTTCTCCCCCATCGCCCGGCGCAGGGAGGCCCGGCGGTACAGCCTGCGGAAGCCCTCAAGGAACTCTTCCCGGCCGCCGTAGGCCAGCCCGCCCCCGGACATCTCGACATGCTCCAGGAGCGCCGGGCAGCGCCGGTTGACCAGCACCGGCGTACGCACGGAGAACGATTCCAGGGTGGTGATTGAGAGGCTCTCCAGCATCGAGGGTTGCACGGAGAAGAGGGCGCCCCGGAAGGCGGACAGCTTGTGGTCCTCGGAGACGAACCCCAAGTACTTCAGCCCCTGGATGGCGGGAAGATCCATCAGCTTCTTCCCGATCAGGACCAGGTCGACGTAGGCCTCGTTTTTCAGCGCCCGGTAGCACTCGAACACCTCCTCCAGCCCCTTGCCTCTCTCGATGCGGCCGGCGAAGAGCAGATAGGGGGCGACCAGGAGATAACGGCGGCGAAAGACCCCCTCGTCGACGTCGCCGGGGATATCCAGCCCCATGCGCGCCAGGCGCATCCGTCCCGGCGGGGAGAACAGGCGTTGTACCAACTCCTTCTCGGCCTCTGTCAGGAAGAACAGCGCCCACGGGCGGCGGAAGACATCGGCCATGGCCTGCAGGCGTATGGGCGCTTCGTCGTGCGCCGTGGGGAAGAGGATGACCGGCTTGTCCACCGCCGTGATGCCCTCCACGGTGGGATAGTAGAGGTAGGTGAAAAAAAAGAAGAGATCGATCGCGCCCTGCCCGGCCACGAGCGCCTCGACCAACCCGGGGCACACCGGGCCCTGCTCGGTCAGCCACCTCCGTTCATCACGGACTCCGGGAGCAGAGGCGAAGAAGGAGTCCGAAAAACGGTTGAAGGCGGCGATGTCACGCTCGCGGTCCACGGCGAAGCGCTTGACGGTCACCCCTCTCAGGATCGTCTCGCCGGCGGGATACTCGTTGCGCCAGGTGACGTAGTCCCGGGCGCAGGTGGTGAAGACGGTGACCCGGAAGCCGTCGCGGTGCAGCCGCTCGGCGATGTTGCGCGCCAAGGTTTCGGCCCCGCCGACGACCTCGTTGCCGTAGCGCTGGACCACGACGCCGATGGAGATCATGGCCGGCCCCGGCGCCGCGCCCCGCTTGCCGGCGGCGCATCCCAACGCGCATGCCGCATGCCCCTCACCGCTTCACAGCTGGCGCAGCATGTCCAGCAGCAACGCCGGATCGGCCCGGCGGCGATAGTCCTCGATTCGCGCCTCGGCCCGGCGGCGGAGATTCCGCCGCAGCGGCTCGTCCTCCAGCACCCGCTCGACCAGGCCGGCGACCCGCGCCGGGTCCTTGTCGCGGAAGAGGATGCCGGCGTCCCCCAGCGTCTCGCCGACGGCCCCGGCGTCAAAGGCCAGCGCCGGCAGGCGGAAGTAGCAGCTCTCCAGCAGCGGCAAGCAGAAGCCCTCGTGCTCGCTCATGGAAAGGAACACGTCGGCCAGGCGGTAAACGGCCAGGAATTCCTCCGCGGGCAGATGGCCGGTGAAGAAGACGTCCTCCGCGGTCAGGTGGAAGCGCCCCGCCAGGTCCTTGACCGCGTAGGTATACTTGGGCAACCCGCCGGTGCTGCCAACGACGATCAGGCGCACGGCGGGCGAGATGAACTTCTTGTAGAAGAACAGCACGCGCACCAGGTCCTCGATCCTCTTGTTGGGCATGACGCGGCCGGCGAACAGGATGTTCTTTCTCTCATTGCGCAGCAGCTCCAGGTACGGCCGGCTGTACTCGGCGTCGTAGTCGTCCAGGTTGACCAGCAGGGGGAACACGTTCACGTTGGCGAAGCCCAGATCCCGCAATTCATCGGCGTTGTAGGCTGAATCTCCCAGCGCCAGGGTGAAACAACCGCGCAGGCGCGCCAAATGCTCCCTGCCGGCGCTGGTGAAGCGGGTTAGGAAATCGGAAAAACCGGCGAAGAAGCCCGCCGGCGTGATGTTGTGGTAGATCATCACCTTCTTTCCCTTCAAGGTCAGGAAAAAATCGGTCAGCGCCGAGGCGACGGCGAAATGGAGAATCTTGACCGATCCCTCGTCCAGGCGGTAATCGCGGAAGTCCATTGCCAGCTCGCGCAGGCACTCGTCACAGGTCATGGCCACCACGCGGCTTTCAATACCCCGCCCCTGGAGAAAACGGTGCAGGGCCAGCGACGAATTGCCGACCGCATCTCCGTAGTGCAGGGCCGGCAGGAACTGCTCGACGGTCATGGCCACCTTGTAGCAGAAAATCCCCGGACGGTCAACTGCGCACCGGAGCCCCGGCGCGGGCGGAGGCCGGCGCCCGGTCCCGTGCCTGCGGCTTGCAAATACCCTCCCGTTCAAGTAAAACTATCCTGCAGAAGGGAGGCCCCATCGCCATCTTCGTCATCGTTGTGATCGTCCTGCTCTTCGTCCTGCTGATTCGGACGCGGACCCATCCAGCATTCCTATTCGCCGGGGCGCTTTTCGTATTCTTCCTGACCGGCACGATTTCCGCCGGCGACATCCTCGCCCAGTTCGTCAATCCGGCCCTGGTGACGCTGGTCCTGGTCCTGCAGGCGGCGGCCGTCATCGAGAAGACGCCCCTGACCTCCTGGCTAGGACACGCCGTCCTGCATGGGAACTCGCTGCGGCGGTCGCTAGCCCGCATGTGCCTGGTCATCTTCCCCCTTTCGGCCTTTCTGAACAACACCGCGGTGGTGGCCTCCTTCCTGGGGCCGCTGAGGAACAACCGCCATTTTCCGCCCTCCAAGCTGCTGATCCCCCTCTCCTACGCCGCCATCCTCGGCGGCACGGCCACCCTGATCGGCACCTCGACCAACCTGATCGTCAACGGCCTGGCGCTCGAGGCGGGGATGAAGGAGATGCACCTGTTCCAGTTTGCCTGGGTGGGCGTTCCCGCCTGCCTGGGTGGATTCCTCTGCATCGTCCTGTTCTGCCCCTGGCTGCTGCCGGCATATGCGGCCGCCGACCGCATCCGCCAGGCCAACTACTTCCTGGAGGCGCGGGTACTGAGAGGCTCGGCACACATCGGCCGCACCGTGGCGCAGAACAGGTTCCGCAGCCTGGAGAGCCTCTTCTTGGCCGAGATCATCCGCGACGGTCGCCTGGTCACGCCGGTCAGCCCTGACGAGGTGATCCAGGCCGACGACATCCTGGTCTTTGTCGGCGACGTGCACAAGGTGAAGGATATCGAGCGCTTCGACCGCCTGGCCATCTTCACCGAGGAGAACATCGGGCTGTTGAGGAGGAACCTGCGCGAGGTGGTCCTGGCCCACACCTCGTCGCTGCTGGGAAAGAAGGTCCAGACCTCCGACTTCCGGGCCAAGTTCGACGCCGCGGTGGTCGCGGTGCGGCGAGGCAGCCACACGCTCTCGGGAAAGATCGGCTCGATCCGCCTCGAGGCCGGCGACACCCTGCTCCTGGCCGTCGGCCCCGACTTCGGCAAGCGGGAAAATCTGCGCAGCAACTTTTTCCTGGTCACCCGCGTTCGCCTGCGCCAGCCGCTGTCGGGAGCAAGCGGGATCCTGGCCCTGGCACTGTTCGCCGCCGCCGTCCTGTGCGGGGCGCTGGGTCTGCTGCCGCTGCTCAACTCCCTGGTCATCTTGCTGTTCCTTTACGTCGCGCTGGGCTTTTTCCGCCTTGAGGACCTGCGCGGCAACGCCAACCTCGACATCATCGTCCTGGTGGGTTCGGCGCTGGGAATCTCCAAGGTAATGCTCGACAGCGGCGCCTCAGAGCTCATCGCCAAGAACTTGTTGTTCCTGCTCCAGGGATCCGGGGCCTTCGCCCACCTAGCCGGAATATACCTACTGACCGTACTGCTCGTACAGATGGTGACCAACAATGCCGCGGCGGCGCTGGCCTTCCCCTTGGCCTACTCCACGGCTCTCTCCCTGCAGGTCAGTCCACTGCCCTTCGTCATGGCCGTGGCCTACGGTGCCAGCGCATCTTTTCTCACGCCCTATGCCTACCAGACCAATCTGATCGTCTACGGCCCTGGAAGCTACCAGTTCCTCGATTACACGAAAAACGGCTTGCCGCTGCTGGCGGTCTATAGTCTCGTCGTCCTCAGCTTCCTGCCGGTGTTCTTTCCTTTCTGAACGCTCCCCCGGGACCGGGAGGGAGGGAAAAACCGGGCCGGCGTGGCGCCGGCCCGGTCAGGAATCTGCGATGGCCGCCCGGATTACAGGCCGGCCAGGCCAGCCATGCTGCCCATGGCGATGCGGCCGACGATGAAGCCGATCAACAGGTAAATGACGATGAGGGCGACGACGCTCACCACGAAATAGCCGAGCAGCTTGTCCTTGGCCGGCTCCTTGATCTTCTGCAGGCCGAGATAGATGAGGTAGAGGGCATAAAGGCTGGCCAGCAGCACCAGGATGGAAAGCGCCGGGATGATGTTCACGATCCCGGCCAGCCAGGCCGGCGTATAGGAAAAGACGGCGATCTTGACCGCGGCGGTCATATCCTTGGCGCAGCCGAAGGAGGGGGCTAGGGCATCGATAATGAATGCGAGCAAAAAGACACCGCCCAGGGAGAAGACATACGACAGGATCGCCCAGACCAGGGCGTTGCCGACGGGCAGGCGGAAGGTGCCGAAACCGCCGAAGGACATGCCGATGACGACGTAGCCGATGAAGCCGGCGATGGCCGGAATCGCGGCCAGGATCATGGCGTACTTGGTAAACATGTCGGAAACAGTCAGGCTCTCGCCCTTGATGACTTCCCACTCCTTGGCCGGGGTCAGGATGATGTTTTTCGCTCTTTCAACCAGATTCATCTTTTCCTCCTAATAATGTCGACAAGGACATTGATAGCGCAAAAGAAACGAAAAGTCAATCGAAAGAGCACCGACCTTGACCGCACCGGGATTCCCGCATATAATAGTAATAAAGGAGACCTAACATGTTCGGAAGCCTTGGGATCTGGGAGATTTTGCTGATAGTGGTCGTTATCGCCTTGCTTTTCGGCGGCCGAAAGCTCCCCGAGCTGGGCAAGGGCCTGGGACAGGGGATCAAGAACTTCAAGAACGCCATCAAGGGAGTGGAAAAGGACAAAGAAGAAGCCAAGGATGATAAGGGTAATTGAGGACCTGGTCGAAAAGAGGAAGACCAGGCAGAATGAGCTGAAAGCGCGCCTGGACGAGCTGGCCGCGGCCCTCGAAAAGCGCGGATTCCTCAAGAGAAACGGGAAAAATATCCAGGAAAGCCTCTCCCGCGTGCGAGCGGCCCTGACCGAGTACGTCACCGCCCAGGACAGGGAGTGGGACGCCTATTCCAACAACCACGCCAGTTCGATCTTCAAGTCGCTTCAGTGGAAGATCGAAAAACTTGAATCCGAGTATTCCAACCTCAAGACCCTGCTGATCCATTTCGCCCAGTTGGAGAACAAGTTGGACCGCCTGCTCGAGTCGTTCGACCTCCGGCCGACGCCCGAAGCCGCCGACGAGTTGTACGCGGTCAAGGAGCAGCTTTCGCCCTTCCAATATGCCGATTTCGAAAGGCGCTTCCGCGGCAGCCATGAGGAGGTCGCCGGCCGTCTGGCCCGTTATGTTCCCCTTTTTATCGCCGGCGGCGAGGTCCTGGACATCGGCTGCGGCCGGGGCGAATTCCTTTCCCTGCTGCACAACAGCGGTCGCCATCCCCTGGGACTGGACCTTTCCGACTCCATGCTGGAGGAGGCGCGGGCGCGCGGGCTGGCTTGCGTCAAGGCTGACGCCATTGATTTCCTCAAGGCACGCCCGGACGCCTCGCTCGACGGCATTTTTTCCTCTCAAGTCATCGAGCACTTCGAGCCGGGCTACCTGCGCCGCGTCGTCGCCGAGTGCTTTCGCGTCCTGCGGCCGGGGGCGGTCCTGCTGCTGGAGACCATCAATCCCCTGAGCCTGTTCGCCTTGAGCCGCATCTATTTCCTTGACCCCACCCACCAGCGCCCGCTGCACCCGGAATACATGCGTTACCTGCTCGAGAACTCGGGTTTCGCTGCCGTGGAGATCCTGTACGGCTCCGATCCGGGAGAGGAAAAACTCGCTGAGGCCGACCCCACCGCGCCCCAGGCGCTGCCGTTCAACCAGAATGTCGATCGCTTGAACCGTCTGCTTTTCTCTCCCAGCGAATACGCCGTCAAGGGCCTGAAGCCCCCCGCTCCCAAGGGACCGGGACGTCGGGACCCGCAGGGCCCCTCCAGCCGTCCAGGCGGGGCGGTTCGGCCATGAACGTCCTGGGCATCGACGTCGGTGCCGGGGCCGTCAAGTTCGCGGTGTTTTCCGCTGATGCCCGGTCCCCCCGGCGGGGACGGCGTGAGCCGCTGTACAGCGCCGAGGAAAAGACGGCCCGCTCCTTCCCGGAGATGAAGGCCCAGATCCTGGGAATCATTGAACGGATGAAGGAATCCCGCGGGATCCGGGCCGTAGGCATCGGCGTTCCCGGCTTCATCTCGCGGCGGGAGCGCCGCATCGAGATTTCCCCCAACATGCGTTTCCTCGACGGCGTCGCCCTGGAAAAGGAGATCGCCGCCGGCGGTGGCCTGCCGGTGTTCGTGGAAAACGACGCCAACGCCGCCGCCCTGGGCGAATTCCAAAGCCTGGATGCCCCGCGGCCCTCCAGCTTCATCCTCCTGACCCTGGGCAGCGGCATCGGCTCGGGGATCGTCCTGGAGGGTCGGCTTTGGCGCGGCGCCTGCGGCTTCGCCGGCGAGCTGGGACACCTGCTGGTCCAAAGCCAGGGCCGCGACTGCGGCTGCGGCAGGCGCGGCTGCGCCGAGACCGAGAGCTCGGAGGCCGGCATCGTGCTCAGCTACCAAGAACTCACCGGCACGGCCCTGCCCATCAGCTCCCGCGAGGTGTTCGCCCGCCTGCAGGCGGGCGACGAGGCTGCGCGCAGGGCGTTCGAGCGCGCCGGCCGCTACCTGGGCGTGCTGCTGTGCCAGGTCATGCTCGCCCTGGATCCCGAATGGATCGCCATCGGCGGCGGCGTGGCCGCCGCCGGCGACGCCCTCCTGGCACCCGCCCGTGACGAGCTCGCCTGCCGCGCCATGGCCCGGGCGCTGGCCTGCACGCGCATCGAGCCGGCGCGGCTGGGGAACATGGCCGGAGTCTGCGGCGCCGCCGACTTGGCCCGAGGGCGGCTACGGCCATGAAGAACATCCGCAATTTCTCCATCATCGCCCACATCGACCACGGCAAGACGACCCTGTCGGACCGCCTGCTCGAGATCACCCACGCCGTCGCCAAGCGCGACATGCAAGAACAGGTGCTGGACTCGATGGAGCTGGAGCGCGAGCGCGGTATCACCATCAAGTCGCACTTCGTGCGCCTGACCTACCGCGACGAGGGGGGCAAGGAGTACCTCCTCAACCTGATCGACACGCCGGGGCACATCGACTTCACCTACGAGGTGTCGCGCTCCCTGGCGGCCTGCGAGGGGGCACTGCTGGTCATCGACGCCACCCAGGGAGTAGAGGCCCAGACCGTGGCCAACACCTACCTGGCGATGGAGAACGACTTGGTTTTAATCCCGGTGATGAACAAGATCGACCTGCCGAACCACGAACTGGAAAAATCGCTGGAGCAAATGGAGGGCATCCTGGGCATCCCCCGCCAGGAGGCGCTGATGGTCTCGGCCAAAACGGGGCTGAACGTCGAGCAGATCATCCCGGCCGTCATCGCCCGCGTGCCGCCGCCGGGGGGAGACCCTGCCAGGCCGTTGAAGGCGATGATCTTCGACTCCTGGTTCGACTCCTACCGCGGCGTGATCATCCTGGTCAAGATCATCGACGGCGTAATGAAGAAAGGCGATCGGATCCAGTTCCTGTCCAATAGCGCCGAGTACGAGATCAACGAGGTCGGCGTCAACACGCCAAAGCCCCGGCCGCTGCCAACCCTGGAGGCGGGCGAAGTGGGCTACCTGATGGCCAGCATCAAGAAGATCTCCGAGGTGCACATCGGCGACACGGTCACCCTGGCCCGCGAGACCGGGATCACGCCGCTGCCCGGATTCAAGGAGCCGTTGCCCATGGTCTTCGCCGGCTTCTATCCCTCCGAAGGCTCCAGCCACGAGGAGCTGCGCGAGGCGATCGAGAAACTCACCTTGAACGACTCCTCCCTGACCTGCGAGCCCGAATCGTCGCCGGCGCTGGGCATCGGCTTCCGTTGCGGCTTCCTGGGCCTGCTGCACAAGGAGATCGTCCAGGAGCGCCTGGAGCGCGAGTACTCGCTGTCGCTGATCACCACCGCTCCCTCGGTGCGCTACCGTGTCACCACCACCCGGGGCGACGTCTTGGAGATCGAGTCGCCGGCCCAGCTTCCCGAGCCGCAGCAGTACCGGAAGATCGAGGAGCCCTACATCGAGGCCATCATCATCACCCCCGACGAGTTCCTGGGCAACGTGCTCAAGCTCCTGCAGAGCCGCCGCGGCGTCCACAGAAAGATGGAATACATCGGCCCGCAGCGCGTCTACCTAACCTATGACCTGCCGCTGGCCGAAGTGCTCTACGACTTCTTCAACAAGCTGAAGTCGCTGTCGCAGGGCTATGCCTCCTTCGATTACGAGCTGAAGGACTACCGCGAATCGCCCCTGGTCAAGCTCGACATCCTGATCAACCAGCAGCCGGTCGACGCCCTGGCGGTCATCGTCCACAAGGAGAAGGCCTACACCGTCGGCAACCTGCTGACCGGCAAGATGAAGCAGGTCATCCCGCGCCAGCTCTTCGAGGTGGTCATCCAGGCGGCCATTCACAAGCGGGTCATCGCCAAGACGGTGGTCAAGCCCCTGCGCAAGAACGTCCTGGCCAAGTGCTACGGCGGAGACATCTCGCGCAAGATGAAGCTGCTGGAAAAACAGAAAAAGGGCAAGAAGCGCATGAAGCGCATCGGCAAGATCGATATCCCCCAGGAGGCCTTCCTGGCCGCCCTGGAGCTCGAGGAGTAACCCAATGAAACCATTCCATCCCCTGTGGCTGCTGCTGGTTCCCCTGCTGTTCGCCCCGGCCTGCTCTCACGAGGCGGCCCGCGACCTGCCGGTCACCATGACCTGGGACAAGGACCAGGAACTGATCGCGCCGGCCGGGGGCGCGACGAACGTCTGGGAGGGATTCCGCGTCGACGAGGACGCCTTCACGGCCGAGAAGGACGATGCGCAATTCATCCTCTGGCGCGCGCGCACGGAGCGGGTGCCGCTGTTCGTCGAGTACTCCCTGCAGGGCCGCCCGGTGCAGTTCTCCGTCAACGTCAGGAAAAAGCTGCGGCTTCCTCCGGCATCCAGCTTCCGGAGGGAGAAACTCGAGTTCCGCCTCAACCGCGGCCTGAATTTCCTGCGCTTTTCCAAGACGGCCAAGGACAAGCTGCGCGTCCGTGCCATCGCCGTCGGCCGGCCGCAGGCGGAATCCCCGCGCCACTTGCGCCGCGGGGAAGCCTTCGCGCTCTTTCACCGCCCCGGGCGCGGGCGCATCGCCCTTCAGGGGCGGGGCCGGCTCGAGCTCACACTGCAGCGTACGGATGGCGGAACGCTGCCGGCGGAGGTGGTCCGCCTCCGAGGCGGCGGTCTCACCGGGAGGGTATCCCACTCCTTCGAATTCTCCACCCTGGGAGTTCTCCGCGTGAAGGCCACCGAGGGCTCTTTCGACGTACGCTCGTACCGCTTCGACGAGCGGCCACCCGTTGTCGAGGGATCCCGGGCCGTGCTGGCGGGCACACCCAACATCTACATCATCCTCAGCGACGCCTGCCAGGCCTCGCACCTCGGAACCTATGGCTACGGGCGGAGCACGTCGCCGCAGATCGACGCCTTCGCCCGCGATGCCGTGGTCTACGAGAACGCATACACCAACGCCGTTTTCACCCGCTCCAGCGTAGGCACCCTGCTGACCGGTCTTTTCCCCGATACCCATAAAACGCGGGTGCTCCAGGCCGCCCTGCCCAGCCGGTTGCTGACCCTGCCCGAATACCTGAAGCCCAAGGGATACCGGTCCTGCATCATCACCTCCACCTTCGGCATCTCCACCCGCTTCGGCTTTACCCAGGGAGTGGACAATTATTTCCGCGTGGCCGAAAAAGCCTGGGCGGAGAAGGACGTCTCCATCTACCAGCAGCTCCGCGACTGGCTGAAACAGGCGCCGGCTCCCCATTTCTGCTACATGCATTACATCCATCCCCACTTCCCCAAAGTCCCGCCGCCGGACTTTCCCGTTTCTTTCCTGCCGGGAAAGGCCCGGCCCACCCAGGAGCGCATGGCACAACTGGTCAAGAAGCGGTCCAGAACCGGCGTCCGCCCCAACGCCGAGGAGCTTCAGGAGATCACCGACATCTACGACTCCAGCGTCGCCTGGGTCGACAGCGAGGTCGGCAAGATCCTGGCGCTGCTCAAGGAAAGGGGCGACTACGACGACAGCATCATCGTGTTCCTCGCCGACCACGGCGAGGCCCTGGGCGAGCACCGCGTCCTGGGCCATGGCGGCAACGTCTACGAGGAGACCTCGCGCGTGCCGCTGATCATCAAGTACCCGCGCTCCATGGCGCTCAGGGGCAGGGTGAACGCCCTGACCGAGCTGGCCGACGTCTTCCCCACCGTCGCCTCCCTCTTCGGCCAGCGGCTGACGCTGGACGGGCGCATCCTGCCGCTCCCCGGGACCGGAGGGGAGATGGACGATCACATGGTCGTGTCGCGCACCTTCAACCGCTGCCCCATCTACGGCCTGCGCTGGAGGAACTGGTACTACATCATCGATTTCAACAACAGCCAGGAGGAGCTGTTCTCCCTGGCTCCGGACGCGGATCCGCTGCGGGAAGTCGGCGCCCGCTTCCCCGCCGTCGTCACCTTCCTGAGGGCCCGTTTCTTGGACTGGTACGGCCGCTTCCGCAACCAGGAGGACTACTCGGTCGAGGTCAACCTGAAGAACCTCCCGGCCCGGGAGATCGAGGAGATGAAGACCCTGGGCTATCTCTGAGCCCCCGGCCCTTCAGTTTTCGGTGCTCTTGATGAAATGGGCACCACGCGAAACGCGGTTGCGCAGGGCCGCCTCAACGATCAGCAGCGCCGTCTGCACGCTGTCGCGGAGGGTAATGATGCGGTTGCCGATCTCGCAGGCCTGGTAGAACTTCTCGATGCGGTGCTTCAGGTACTCCAGGTCGGCCTTGGCCCGCTCCATGCGCTTGACGGTGCGGATGATGCCATTGTAG
>JAFGST010000026.1 GCA_016934475.1 Candidatus Aminicenantota bacterium
AAGTCCCAACCGCTTCAAACTGCCTCATGAGCCTGATGAACAAAGGATTTTACTGGAAATCTAACTTTTTTCTTAGGACAAGAGTGATCACGAATTACGAATTACCAATTACCCTCCGCGCCGCAAAGCGGCCAAGGGGTGAAATTTGGTATTTGAAAGAAAAAGTCCCCTCTCCCGGCGGAGAGGGGGCCTGGGGGGGAATGATATCGCGAACTACTTGGTCTTGGTCAGGGTTTCGATCAGGTTCTTGACCACCGGCGCCTGGGGCGACTCGGGATCGCGCTTCAGGAACTCGTTCAGCTGCTCGACCGCCTTCTTCATGTCGCCCTTGTTCAGGTAGGCGTAGCCCATCTTGAGGTAGGGCTCGCTCCACTCGGGCTTGATCTTGGTGGCCAGCTGGTAGTACTCGATGGCCTTGTCGGTCTGGTTGCGGCCGAAGAAGATCTCGGCCACGTTGTAGGCCAGGATCTCGTCCTTGGGATTGAGGGCGATCGACTGGGTGAAGTACTCCTGGGCCTCCTTGTACTTCTCCTGACGCAGGCAGACCTCGCCCAGCGAGGCCAGGGCCCTGGCCTGCAGGACGACGTCGGCCTTCTCTTTGGCCTTGGCCTGGGCGGCGAGGTACTGCTCGTTGGCCTTGGCGAACTCGCCCTTCTCGCGGTAGGTGTCGCCGATGTTGAAATGGATCTGGTAGACGTTGGGATTGTTGACGGCGAATTCCTGGAAGACCTGCAGGGCCTCGTCGAACTTGCGCTCGCCGAACAGCTGGTTGCCCTTCTCCAGCTCCTCCAAGGCGGCGGCGTCCTTGAGGCGGATCTTCCTCTCCTTGTCCTCCTTCAGGACGAGGGAGACGAAGTTCCGGGCTCCGTCGGCCAGCTGCGAGATCCGGGCATTGGTGCTGGCATCGAGGAAACCCTCGGCCGAGGCGGTGACGATCACCTGTCCCGTGCCCAGGCCGAGAAAATAGAACTCGCCCTTGGCGTTGGTGGTGGTCTTGTCGACCAGGCCTCCCTTCTCGAACTCGATCTTCACCTCGGCGGCTTCCACCGGCTGCCCATTCTCGTCGACCACGGTGCCGCTCAAACGCGCCTTGCCGCGTCCGGCCTGGGCGAACGCCAGGGCCGCGACGAGGAAAACGCCGACCAGGACGAAACCGAATCTCTTGCTTACTCTGTTCATGCGCGCTACCTCCTGTGTGTGCGCCTCGTGCCGGCGCTTGTATTGGACGGAATCATTTCGTGGTTTTCCTGAGGGCATCGACCTTCTCCCTGATCTGCGGCTGCTTGGGATTGAGGCTCAGCGACTTCTCCCAGGCTTTGAGGGCCTGGGCCTCGTCGCCCAGATGAAAATGGCACTCGCCGATCTGGTTGAAGACGCCGACGTTGGCCCCGAAGCGGGTGATGTGCTCGGCGTACTGCGCGATGGCCTCGGCGAATTCCCCCAGTCCCTGGCAGGCGCGGCCCAGGGGCAGGCAGTACTCGAATTGTGAGCGGTCACTGACCATGGGCAGGGCGATCTCCTTGACCTTGGCGAATTCGCCCCGGCGCAGCAGCAGCTGGCAGTAGTCGACGCCGAAGCGGGTGTTGTCGGGCTGGCGGCGGAAGGCCCTTTCCAGCAGGGGCAGGGCCTGGTCCAGCTTCCGCACCTGCAGGTACTGTCGGCCCAGCTCGTTGAGAAAGTTCGGGAAATCGTCGACGGCCGTCGGGACGGAGAGCACCCAGGGGCGGGGCAGCGCGGGCTGCGGCGTGATGTAGAACTCGGCGCTCTCCGACAGCAGGGCCTTTCCCCCGGCGCCGTGCAGGGAGACGGTGAGGGTGTAGTAAGCGGCCGACTGCCCCTTCAGCGGGATGGTCTCGATCACGTCGGGCAGGGAGGGATACTCCCGCAGGGCGCGTTTCCTGCTGAGAGCCGTCTCGCCGCGGCGGACAAGGGAATACTCCAGCGCTCCCTCGTTAAGCAACTTCGCCGAGAGGCCGTGCAGCTGAAGAAAGACCACCAGGTCGTCGCTGGCCAGGAAATCGTTGCGCGGCGAGGGCAGCAGGTGGCTGGTTCCGAAGCGGAAGGGCTTGTACTCAGGGCTCCCGGGGACGTCGACCTTGCGGTTGGCCAGGAGCGGTGGCGACATGGCCAGCGCTTCCGAAGCGGGGATCGCGAAGTCCTTTTCCATGGTGGTGAATTCCCGCGTCGTCAGGTTCTTCAGGAAGACGGTGAGGCGGTAGCGGCCGGGGATGACCGGCAGCATGTCCTGGAAGCTGAAGAGCTTGTCCTTCACCTTCCGCAGCTGGCTTTCGCTCAGCTCGACGGGAATGCGGCGGGAGATCTGGGTGAGCATGTTCCCCGAGCGGTCGGAAACATTGCCGGAGATCTCCAGGGTGGTGTAGTACTTCCCCTGGTGCTCCTCGAAGGAGAGGCGTTTGGGCTCGATCAGGTAGTGGACGAAGTAGTACCCCGAGCGGTCGCGCACGACGTTCAACTGCGAGCTGCTCTCCATGAAGTTGTCGGCGTACTCGATCTCCACCTGCCCCTTGAACTTGAGGAAGTTGCTGGCGTAGATGTCCTTGATGGCCCGCTGCGGGGTTTCGGGGATCTTCTCGCGGATCAGCAGCTCCGAGGCCAGCGAGGGAGTGATGCCGATCGGCTCTCCCGAGATCAGCGAGAGCGAGACGGCGGCCAGCTGCGGCTGGATGTCGAGCAGGGCGTAGTAGGCGTCCAAGTAGGAGGTGGCGTCGCCCTCGTAGTTGCGCATCAGGGCCTGCGGCCCGTACTTGACGGGGGAATAGAGCTCGTACTCGCCCAGGCCGTGCTGCTTGAAGAAGACTACGTTGAAGGAGTCGGGGAGCCCCTTGGAGGCCATGCCCTGGTAGAACCAGACCACGGTCGGGTAGATTTCGTTGTCGCTCTCGAAGCGCTCGATCTGGTGCGGCTCCCCCAGCGTGATGTAGACGCGGCCCATGTCGGTGCGCCAGCCGGGCGCCGGGGAGTCCTTGCCGAACCAGTTGTTGGCGTAGGCGATGCGCCGGTAATGCTCCTTCTTGAACTCGTTCTCCGGCAGGTTGGGATTGGGATTGCGCTGCTTCCAGAAGGCGCTGATGAAGGTGTCGCGCTCGCGGTCCGATTCCAGATGCAGGAAGACCTCCTTCTCGACCTTGGTGATGATGTACACCACCTCCTCGGTGAGCCAGCGGCGGTGGTGGGGCGGCAGCTTCTTGATCAGCTCCTTCTCGCTCTCGGCGCCTAGGGAGAGGCATAGCGCCAAGGCAATGAAAGCCACGGTCGTTTTCTTCATCATCGGCCTCGCTGTTGAATCTGAATCAAATATTATAGCATCGCCACACGCTCTTGACAAGGAAAACGCGGCCCGCGCGGCCAAGCGTTGCCCGGTCGGGGGATCCTATGGTATATATGGCCCCATGAACGCAAAACGCGCCGGCGGCGGCGGCGAAGTGCTCCGCTGGCTGGCCTCGCTCAAGCTCACCGTCGTGCTGCTGCTGCTGCTGGCGGCGCTGGTCGCCGGCGGCACCGTTTACCAGGCCACGGCGGGGATTTACGCCGCCCGGTCCGATGTCTTCGGCGCCTGGGTGATCCCGGTCCTCGGCTTCATTCCCCTGCCCGGCATGCTGCCGGTGGCGCTGCTGCTTTTGGCGAACCTGCTGGCCGCCCTGGCCTTCCGCCTGCCCTTCCGCTGGCGGGGAGCCGGACTGCTGCTCATCCATGCCGGCCTACTTTTACTTATCGGCGGCGGTTTTTTCATCGCCGTCACGGCCCAGGAATTCTCCCTGACCCTGCGGGAGGGCGAGAGCGGGCGCCTGGCCACCGCCGCCGGCGGCGGGCGCGTGACTTTGCCCGTCACCCTGCGGCTGATCGATTTCGCAAGAAAAATGCACCCCGGAACCGACGTGCCCCGGAGCTTCACCAGCCGGGTGGAGGTCCTCGCCGCCGGCAGCCGCCGCCGGGCCGTTATCGCCATGAACCGCCCGCTGCGCTGGCGCGACTATACCTTCTACCAGTCGGCGTACTCTGAGGACGGCTCCGGCGGCGAAAGCTCGACCTTCTCGGTGGTGCGCAACTCGGGGCGCTGGATCCCCTATGGCGCCAGCGCCATGATCTTCCTCGGCCTAACCGGACACTTCCTGGGCATGCTGATCGCCGCGCTGAGGAAACGCCCGGCAACCGCATCGGAGCCGGATCCGTGAAACGCGCCGCCGGGCTTGCCGTTTTTTCCGCCATGCTCCTGGCGGCGGCTTCGGCGCCGGCCTCGCCGTGGCGCCTCGACGCCTTTCGCCGCATCGTCGTCCTGGAGCAGGGGCGCCCGAAGCCGCTGGACACCTACGCCCGCAGCCTGCTGCAACGCTTCTCCGGGCATTCGGCGCTGCCCGGCCTGGACGCCTCCGCCTGGCTGGCGCGAGTCCTCTTCACGCCGCGCGCCTCCCTGGGGGATAAGGTCTTCCTGGTCGACCGCCCCGACGTGCTGGCATCCATCGGGTTGGGCGACGCCGGCCGCGGCCGCTACAGCTTCGACGACCTGCGTCCCGGGCTTAACCGCCTGCACCGGCTCGCCGTCCATGGCGCCGGTGCCGAGCGGCAGGGCCGCTTCGAGGCCGAGGTGCAGCGCCTCTTCGCGAACGTCTCCTCCTACTATGCCCTGCTGGACGCCTTCGCCTTCGCCCGCGCCGACGGCGCCATCACCGGTGCGACTCCACGAGGCCCGGCCATCCTGCCCCCCGCTGCCGGCCCCGACCGGGCCTGGCTCGGCCCGGCCGAGGTGCTGTCCGGCGATCAGGCGCCGACGGCCGCCATGCGCCGGGAGATCGAGTGGCTTTCCCAGGCCTGCCGGGCGTATGCCGCGAACGATGAGGCCAGCTTCGAGCGCTTCCTGGCCGGATTCGATCGCGCGCTGCGCGAGCGGTTGGGGCCGCGGGCCGTGCCGCCGCGGAAGGTCTCGCTGGAGATCTTCTACAATCGCCTCGATCCCTTCCTCAAGGCCCGCCTGGCCTACGGGCTGGCGCTGTTGCTGCTGCTGCTGTCGCTGGCCTTCCGGCGGCGCCTCCTGGAGCGGCTGAGCTTCCTCGCCTTGCTGGCCGGTTTCCTGCTCCACGGAGGCGGCCTGCTGCTGCGCATACTGATCACGGGCCGGCCGCCGGTGACCAACCTGTACGAGACGTTCGTGTTCGTCGCCTGGGCCGCGGCGGGACTGGGCATGGTCATGGCCCGCCTGCAGAGGTCGGGGCTGGGCCTGTTGGCCGGGGGACTGGCCGGCCTGGCCTTCCTGGTCATCGCCGGGCGCTACGGCCTCGACGGCGACACTATGGGCATGCTGGCGGCCGTGCTCGATTCCAACCTGTGGCTGGCGACGCACGTGGTGACCATCGCCCTGGGTTACGCCGGCTGCCTGGTCGCCGGCATCATCGGCCACGCGGTACTCATCCAGGAAATCCGGGGGCGGCGCGCCGCCGCCGGCACGGTCCGCTCCCTGTACGCCGTTCTGGCCTTCGGCCTTATCTTCACCTGCATCGGCACGCTCATGGGCGGCATCTGGGCCGACCTTTCCTGGGGGCGCTTCTGGGGCTGGGACCCCAAGGAGAACGGCGCCTTGCTGATCATTCTCTGGTGCGCCGCCCTGTTCCACGCCCGGCGGGCGGGCTGGATCGGCCGCATCGGCCTGGCTGCCGGCGCCGTCGGCGCTGGGATCGCCGTCGCCCTGGTCTGGCTCGGCGTCAACCTCCTCGGCGTGGGACTGCATTCCTACGGCTTCACCTCGGGGGCGGCGCGGGGCCTGCTGGCCTTCGTTACGGCCGAGCTGGCCTTTCTCGCCGTCGCCGTCCCCCTGGCCCTAAAAAAAGGCGGGGCCTAGCCCCAGGCGCAAGAATCGGTCGTCGCGATTGTTGTAGCGGTGCCACAAGATTCGGATTCCCCGGAGGTCGAACCCATGCCTGCCGCAAATCCCCGCTTCAGCAAGACGGTTTTTGCTCTCGCCGCCATGGCGGCGATCGTCGCCCAGCCAGGCTGCCGCAGCCTGCCGCTCATCCCCGGTCAATGGCTGACCGTACCCGGTTCAACCGCCGGCCCACCGGAGGATTTCAGCAGGAAGATCACCAGCCACTTGTTCGAGAACGGCATGATGATCGGCGTCGGCAATGACGAGCGCTTCCTGTATGTATTCTTTACGCCCGACATACGCCAAACCCGGCGGATTCCCGGCCGGGCCCGGCTTCTCCTCTGGCTGGACCGGGAAGGCGGCCGGGCGAAAACGCTCGGCTTGGAGCATGTCCGGCCGCCGCGGCTCCGCGAAAACCGCGAAAGCGGAGATCGCTCCGGCGCAGGCGGCGCAACCCGCCCGGCGGAACGGCCCGGATTTCCCGCCGCCGATGCCGGCGGCGGGCTCCTGAGGATCATCGACCGCTCGGGAGGGAGGGAGATCCTCATCGCTGCCGACGGCTCGCAGGGGCCGGCCGTTCGCCTGGCCTCCGATTGGGGCGATTTCGCCTACCAGTTGCGCATCCCCTTCCAGGGCACAGGGGACTGGCCGGAGCTCGACCTCAGGCCGGGGCAGGTCGTCGGCATCGGGGTGCAATGGCGGATGGAGCCGCATTCGCCTCCCGGGAAGGACCGGCAGGACCTCCGTAGCGGCCGGCCGGGCCGCGGTGGTTCCGGAGGCGGCAGGATGGGGCCGCCCGCGGGCATGGAAGACGGCCCGCCGGGCATGCCCAACGCCAAGCCCGCAGCCAAGCGCAAGGCATGGCTGCGGATCCGCCTGGCGCAAAAGGGAGGCCACGCCCCGGAGATCCCGCCGCAGGCAAGCGAATCCTGAATCCAGCCCCGGCGACGGCGCCAGGGAAACGAGCCGCTCTACTTCCTCTCCAGCAGCTTTCCCAGGATCTTGCTGATCTTGACCAGGATCTGCAGCAGCACGACCAGGACCTCATAGAACAGGGTGAGGATCAGCGCGTAGATGGGCGGGTAGATGAAATAGACAAGGGGGTAAATCAGCAGCCCCTGAAAGCTGTCGAAGGGAAAGAACTCGAGCTGCAGCGGCAGGGGGAGAAAGGAGAGGCCGTAGTACTTCAGGATGGGATAGACCGCCAGCGCGATCCAGAAAAACAGGATGCCGACGCAGAGGAAGCCCTTGATGGCGTGGCAGAAGTAGTCGATGCCGGCGTTCTCGTTCTCGGTGATCTCGAGCTCCTTCTTTCCGTAGTGGACGATCTTGTGGAAATAGCGGTAGGGATAGAAGAAGAACGACTCGGCGAGCTTGACGATGCCCACGGCGACCGGGTTCTGGCTGCCGGCCAGGAAATTGACCAGGATGGAGAGAAAGGAAAAGAGGGCGGTGATGACGAACCAGGGCTGGAAGAAGGTCGCGGGCTGCACCAGGATCGCCAGGCCGATCAGCACCAGCGGCATGGCGCCCATCCAGCGCGAGGGCAGCTTGAGAAGGCGGTCCCAGCCCGGGGTCGTCTTGCCCAGCAGCTTCTGCAGCAGCACCCACCCGTACACGGGAACCAGCAGCAGGACGACATTGAGCAGCAGGGAGAGCAGCAGGCCCCCGGTCGAGAACTCGCCCAGGCGCGAGTAGTTGACCCAGGCGCCCCCGGCGGTGCCGATCTTGACCAGCGCCGAGAAGGACTGGATGATCTGCGCCAGGCTGGCCAGCCCCAGGGCCAGGAAGGCGACGGCCACGAACAGGCGCACCGTGTTCTTCATGCCGACGAACACGGCGTCCATGATCTGCGGCTGCGCCGCCAGCAGGTGCAGCGCCAGACCCAGGAACAGGAAGAGAACGAACAGCGGGTTGACCAGGATATTGAACGAGAACAGCTCGATGCGCCCGCCCGGCGAGAACATCAGCTCCATCTGCTGGAACAGCCAGTGCAGCACCAGCAGCAGGACCGGCAGGAAGGGCAACCACCGGCTTTTCTCGCTGGTGATGGCGCGGTTCCCCAGCAGCGGCGCCAGGATGAAGTAGGCGCCGGTCAAGACCGCCAGGTACACCAGGAAATAGGAGATGGTGCCGACGCGGAACGGCTCGCTGAAATTGCGGAAAAAATTCACCCACACCCCCATGAAGGCGACCAGCCACAGAGACAGGTACAGCTTCACGTAATCGGCGCGCTTTGACAGGTACACTCCCATGCAATCCTCCTCACATCGTGTTTGCAGAGATTGTAGGGAAAAGCCCCCCTTTTGTCAAAGAAAAAACGAAAAAAGCCAGCCCCGTGTTGACGGGCCCCTTAAATGATACTATTATGGTTATGTTAAAAGACGGTGCCGGACGCAGGATGGAAGGCCTGAGCGGCAGTGACATCGCCGGGCTGGGCATATTCGCCAGCGTGGCTTGCCGCCATTTTCGCGTCAAGGATCAGGTGCTTGAGGCCCGGATCGCCTTCCCCAAGGAGAAGTGGAATATTGAAGAGAAAGATCATTCACATCGACCAGGAACTGTGCAACGGTTGCGGCCTTTGCCTGCCCAACTGCCCCGAGGGGGCGCTGCAGCTCATCGACGGCAAGGCGCGCCTGGTATCCGACCTGTTCTGCGACGGGCTGGGCGCCTGCATCGGCACCTGCCCGCTGGGAGCCATTCATGTCGAGGAGCGCGAGGCCGAGCCCTACGATGAACGCCGGGTCATGGAGAACATCGCAGCCCAGGGGACGAACGTCATCCGCGCCCACCTCGAGCACCTGGCCGCCCACGGCGAAACGGCGTACCTGGAGCAGGCACGGCAATTCCTGCGCGCAAAGGGCATCCCCGAGCCGCAGGCCGCTCCAGCGCCGTCTGCGGAGCCCCGGACCTGCCCCGGCGCGCGGGTGCACGACCGGCGCCAGGAGGAAACGTCCCTCCGAACCGAGGCGTCCGGGGCTGCGCCCGAGGCCGGGCCCTCCGAGCTGCGCACCTGGCCGGTGCAGCTGCACCTGCTCAATCCCCAGGCGTCGTTCTTCGAGGACGCCGAGCTTCTGGTCGCCGCCGACTGCGTCCCCTTCGCCTACCCCGCGTTCCACGAGGAGTTCGTCAGGGGCCGCATCCCGGTCATCTTCTGCCCCAAGCTCGACCACGCAAGCGAGGCCTACGTGGAGAAGCTGGCCGCCATCCTCCGTTTGCACGACGTGCGCACGCTGCACGTGGCGCACATGGAGGTTCCCTGCTGCTCCGGCACCACGGCGCTCGTGCGCCAGGCGTTGGCCCGCTCGGGCAAAACCGTACCCATCGTCGACCACACGATCTCGATCCAGGGCCGGTTGCTGGACACGAAGCATCCAAGGCCTGAGTCCAGGAGGAACGCATGCCCGGAGTAATGAACATCAAGGAGCTGGTGGAGTGGCAAAAGGGGGCCGTCGTCAGCAGGACCCTGGTCGACAAGGAGGCCGGCACGGTGACGCTGTTCGCCTTCGACCAGGGCCAGGCGCTGAGCGAGCACACGGCTCCGTTCGACGCCCTGGTCCAGGTCGTCGACGGCGAAGCCGAAATCCGCATCGCCGGCTCTCCGCACCGCGTCGGCGCCGGCGAGATGATCGTCATGCCCGCCGGAAAACCCCACGCCCTTAAGGCGCTCACGCCGTTCAAGATGATGCTGATCCTGATCCGTTCGCGGGACTCATGAGGACGAACGCCTCGCTAATGGCCGATAACCAAGGGTTTTCGCGAAGAACCCTTGCAATGGCCGGGCTTTGAATCTATAATGGGAGCGACTGATGAAGCACGAAATTGAGCGGATCTACCTGGACAACAACGCCACGACCATCGTCGACCCGCGGGTCAGGGAGGCCATGGAGCCGTTCTTCACCCGCCACTACGGCAATCCCAACTCCCTGCACGGCTTCGGGACCGAGGTTCACCCGGCAATGCGTCTGGCCATGGACCGGATCTACTCCGGCATCCACGCCGGCGACCAGGACGACATCATCGTCACCAGCTGCGCTTGCGAGGGAAACAACCATGTCCTCAAGGGGGTCTATTTCGACCTGGTGCGCGACGATCCCAGGAAGGAGATTTTGACCACCCAGGTGGAGCATCCCTGCGTGCGCAACACCTGCGCCTTCCTGGAGAGCCTCGGCGCCGCGGTCACCTATATGCCGGTGAACGCCGACGGCATCATCGACGCCGACACGCTGCGCCGCCACATCCACCCCGACCGCACCGCTCTGGTATCGGTCATGTGGGCCAACAACGAGACCGGCCTGATCTTTCCCGTGCGGGAGCTGGCCGAGGTCTGCCGCGAAAACGGCGTCCTCTTCCACACCGACGCCGTGCAGGCCATCGGCAAGGTGCCGGTGAGCGTGGCGGACGTCCCGGTCGACTTCCTCACCTTCAGCGCCCACAAATTTCACGGCCCCAAGGGCATCGGCGGCCTCTTCATCCGCAAGGGGCGGAAGCTGACGCCGCTCATTCACGGCGGCGAGCAGATGGGCGGCCGTCGCGCCGGGACGATCAACGTCCCCTACCTTGTCGGCATGGGGCTGGCCATGGAGATGGCCGTCGACCAGCTGCCCTACGAGGAGAACGTCGTGCGCCGCCTGCGCGACCGGCTCGAGGACGCCATCCTGGCCATTCCCGACACGCTGGTGGTCGGCCGGCGCGAGCTGCGCACGCCGAACACCATCCTGGCCAGCTTCCGCGGCATCGAGGGCGAGGCCATGATCTGGGACCTTAACGCCGGCGGCGTGGCGGCCTCCACCGGGAGCGCCTGCGCCTCCGAATCCCTGGAGCCCAATCCGACCTTCGTGGCTATGGGCATCAGCAACGAGCTGGCGCATACCGGGATCCGCTTCAGCCTTTCGCGTTTCACCACCGCCGAGGAGATCGAGCGCGCCGCCGTGCTGATCCGCCGCTCGGCCGAGCGGCTGCGGGCCATCTCCTCCTCGTACGAGGGAAAAAAGCCCGTGACCACGGGCAAGGGAGCGAATCGCAATGGCCAAGAATGACTTGATCGGCGGCTCCCTCTGGGAGCAATACTCATCCAAGGTGACCGAGCGCATGAACAATCCCCGTCATCGGGGCGAGATCAGCCAGGAGGAGGCCCGGGCCCTGGGCGCCCGGCTGGTCGTCGCCGACTGGGGCGCCGAGTCGTGCGGCGACGCCGTGCGCCTGTATTGGGCGGTGGACGCCAAGAGCGACCGCATCCTGGCGGCGAAATTCAAGAGCTTCGGCTGCGGCACGGCCATCGCCTCCTCGGACGTGATGGCCGAGCTGAGCGTGGGCAAGACGGTCGACGAGGCCATGAAGATCACCAACATCGAGGTGGAGCATGCGCTGCGCGACGACGAGGGCACGCCGGCCATCCCGCCGCAGAAAATGCACTGCAGCGTCATGGCCTACGACGTGATCAAGAAGGCGGCCTC
>JAFGST010000212.1 GCA_016934475.1 Candidatus Aminicenantota bacterium
GCGCATGCTGTAGGCGTCCTGCACCTTGACCTTGACCTTGCCCAGCAGGTCGGAGCCCTCGATGACGCGCTTGATGTTCTCGGCCGAGGTGACGGCGCCCTGGAAGCCGCGCAGCTTGTGCAGGCGGCCGTCGTAGGGCTTCAGGTTGGCCATCAGCGCCTCCAGGGTCATGGCGGCGGCGATCTCGGCCTGCTTGAGCAGACGCTCGGCCTCGTACACCTGGAGGCAGGCCATGCCGGTGATCAGGTTGCTGCCGTTGATCGCCCCCAGGCCGTCGCGGGCCTTGAGTCCGGGAACGGGGATGCCGGCTTTCTTCATGGCCGCCGCCCCCGGCAGGCGCTCGCCCCCAAAGAAGGCCTCGCCCTCGCCCATCAGCAGCAGGGCGATCTGGCTCATCGGCGACAGGTCGCCGCAGGCGCCGACGCTGCCCTTGTTGCAGACCACGGGGGTGAGCCCCTTGTTGAGCATGTCGACCATGGTCTGTGTGATCACCGGGCGGATGCCCGAGTAGCCGTTGGCGTGAACGTTGACGCGGCTGAGGATCGCCGCCCGCACCTCGGGTATGGGCACCGGCGCGCCGATGCCGGCCGAATGGTTGTAGATCAGGTATTTCTGGAACTGCCCCACCTGCTCGTCGGTCAGCACCACCTCGGAGAACTCGCCGATGCCGGTGTTGACTCCATACATGATCTCGCGGGCTTCGATGCGCTTCTCAATGAAGGCCCGGCAGGCCTTGATGCGCTCCAGCGCCTCCGGGTGCAGTTCGACCTTCTCGTTCCGACAGGCCACGTTGTACACGTCCTCGATCTTCAGGTTCTTTCCCGTAACGACGACTGACATTCCTCCTCCTTGCTGTTTGGCGAGCCAAATTGGTGAAAAGACATTGTAATCAATGCCCCGGCTTTTTGCAAACCCCGGGGCAATGGTCGCCGGGAGCCGGTCTTGACAGAAATGGTATAATTGGCCCAGGAAATCCCAAAGGAGAACGATATGGCCGCGGAAAAGGAACAGAGATTCGAGTTCCAGTCGGAGGTCAAGCAGCTGCTCGACATCTTGGTCTACTCCCTCTATAAAAACAAGGAGGTGTTCCTGCGCGAGCTGGTCTCCAACGCCGCCGACGCGCTGAACAAGATGCAGTTCGAGTTCCTGACCGTGCCCGACCTGGAGGGGCGCGACCGGGAGCTGAAGATCACCGTCGCGGCCGACAAAAAGCGCGGCCGGCTGGTGATCGAGGACAACGGCGTGGGCATGACCCTCGAGGAGCTGGTGCGGAACATCGGCACCATCGCCCATTCGGGCACCCTGGACTACCTGCGCCGACTGAAGGAGAGCGAGAAGGGCGGCCAGGCCGACCTGATCGGCAAGTTCGGCGTCGGCTTCTACGCCAGCTTCATGGTGGCCAAGGAGATCCATATCGCGACCCGATCGTGGCAGAAGGATGCCAAGGCCTGGCTGTGGAAGTCGACCGGCGAGAACAGCTACACCGTCGAGGAGACGGCAAGGGAGGAGCGCGGCACACGCATCGAGCTGCAGCTGAAGAAGGACGAGAAGGAATACCTTGAATCCCACCGCCTCAAAAACGTCATCCTCAAGCACTCCAAGTTCGTCCCCTTTGCCATCTACCTGGACGGCGAGAAGATCGAGCGCCGCGAGGCGGTCTGGACCCAGCCCAAGTCGAAGCTGGCCGACAAGGACTACGTCGACTTCTACAAGTTCCTGGAGAACACCCAGGAGGAGCCCGAGACCTGGCTGCACCTGCAGTCCGACGCCCCGGTGCAGTTCCAGGCGCTGTTCTATGTGCCCAAGACCTCGTTCGAGCTTCTGGGGCTGATGAAGGAGGACCCGGGCGTCGACCTCTATTCCCGCAAGGTCCTGATCCAGAAGGGCTCCAAGGAGGTCATGCCTGAATACCTGCGCTTCGTCAAGGGGGTCATCGACTCCGAAGAGATCCCCCTGAACATCTCGCGCGAGACCGTCCAGAACAACGTGCGCATCGACAAGATCCGCAAGCATGTGGTGAAGAAGCTGCTGGAGCACCTGGAGGGGCTGAAGGAGAAGGAGCGGGACAAGTACCTCGCCGTCTGGAAGAACTTCGCCAAGAACCTCAAGGAGGGGGTGGTCAACGACTTCGAGAACCGCGAGAGGATCTCCCGGCTGCTGCTGTTCTCGAGCTCCAAGACCTCCGGCGACGAGCTCGTCGACCTGAAGCAGTACGTCGGCCGCATGGCCGCGGGGCAGAAGGAGATTTACTATCTGGGCGGCGGCGACCGCGCGGCCATTGAGCGCAACCCGGCCCTGGAGATCTTCCGCAAGAAGGACTACGAGGTGCTCTTCCTGACCGATCCCCTCGACGAGTTCGTCCTCGACCACCTTCGCGAATACGACAAGAAGCCCTTCAAGATGACCGAGAGTGCCGATATCGCCCTGGAGGAGAAAACCGAGGCCGGCGACGAGGCGTCCCTCAAGGATGCCGAGAACCTGGTCATTTATCTGAAGGCGATCTACGGCGAGCAGGTCCAGGACGTCAAGATATCGAAGCGCCTGGTGGACAGCCCCTGCATCCTGCTCAACCCGGCCGACGGCCCCTCGGTGCAGATGGAGAAGATCATCAAGATGATGAACAAGGACTACCAGCTCTCCAAGCGCGTGCTGGAGATCAACCCCGGCCACGACTTGATCAAAACGATGATCTCCCTGCACCAGGCCGACCCGGCCGCTCCCCTGCTGAAGACCCTGGCCCTGCAGCTGCTGGACAACATGAAGCTGCGCGAGGGCATCCTCAGCGACACCGAGGCCACCATCGCCCGCATCCAGCAGCTCATGCTGGAGGCCGGCGGGACCTCCTGAGCCGCCGCGCCGGTCTCCCGGCGCCTACAGCAGGTGCCGGCCCCTCTCCCTGGCGGCGCGATCCAGGTAGGCGTCGATCGTCTCAATATCGAATTCGGCGGCCATGTCCCCGGCCGACACCTTGGGGTGCAGGGAGGTGAGCAGGCACGTCGCCTCCAGGGAGGAGACGTCGATCCTCACCCGCCGGCCGTACTTCCGCTTCAGGCGGCGGATGCGCTCCGCGTTGAAATCCAGGTGGACGACCCGGCAATCCAGGTTGACCCGGGCGAAGACGATCCTGCGGATCCGCCCCGACTCGGCCAGCGTGCGCCCCAGCGGATCGACCAGCATCCCCTTTTTCCCCGGCACGGCGCTGACGACGTAGCAGCGATTTCTCAGCGCGGCATGGCGGAGCAGCTCTCCTCCCGGAAACAGCGAAAGAAAGCAAAGCAGCTCCGCCCCCTTCTTTTTGTACTGGTCCAGGACGTCGGCGTAGTTCAGGTCGAAACAGATCAGCGCGCCGAGGCGACCGAAGTCGGTGTCGGAGACGGCCGCCTCCCTCCCCGGCAGAACGCCGTCTTGAAGCTCCCCGATGGTGGGATGCATCTTGTCATAGAAGCCCACCAATCGGCCTTGGCGGTCAAAAAGGACCGCGCTATTGTAGCGGCCGAAGCCGTTGGCGTCCCGCCGCCAATACCCGGCCATGATGTACGCGCGATGGTGGCTGGCCCGGCGCGCCAGGATCTCGCTGATCGGCCCGAAGCGGGGCAGGGGATCGGAGCGCAGGTCCTTCTCCCCGCGGCTGGCCGAGACCGGGGTATTGTACATGCAGGTCTCGGTCAGGACGATCAGGTCGGGTCCAAGCCGGGCCGCGGCGTTGACCATGGCCTCCAGCTCGTCCTGGCTGGCCCGGCCCGGGAAGCAGACGCTGGCGACGCCAATCAGGCGGGAACCCGTCGGCCCCTGCTTTTTCCGCAGTTCGAGCCGCGTCCCGGCCTTGCGGCGCGCCAGGAGACCGGCCAGTCCGATGCGCATCGCCTTGAGAGCCGGCCGCCACTTCCTCGGCTTGCGATGAAAGATGCCCATGGTTCCCCAATTCTAGCGTTAAAAGGCCTGAGTGGCAATACGAGTGCAGGGCGGTTGGGCGCAGGATGCGGCAAGAGACGGGCTTCGCTCCTAGAAAGCGGCCACCAGGCCGATGCCGAAGCGGGGATATCTGCCGCTCGCCGAGCGGAAGGCGTAGGTCGCCTCGCCGACCAGGCGGAAGTTGCGCCGCAGCAGAAAACCGCCGTGCATCGTGCCGGAGGTGTAATCCAGGACATCCTGGTCGCAGTCGACCCAGTTGAACAACCCTGCCCCGTACCACCGGCTTTCGTCGCCGCGCGGCAGGTAGATCAACTCGGCGAATCCGCCGCGCGTGACCACCTCGGCGGCGCCGAGCAGGAACGAGGGATTGTCGTCGCGCCGCTCCATGTACTGCAGGTTCAGCTCCAGCTTGGGCGAGGTCCAGGTGGCGTCGGCGCCGGCCATCCAGACGCGGTTGACCAGGCCGTTGGCCCCCTCCTCCTTGCCGAAATAGCCGAAGGCGCCGACGCGGAAACTGTCGCCGAGACCCTGGGAGACGCGCGCCAGGACGTTCTTGTACTTGTCGGCGTCGAAGCGGCCGCCGGGGTTGGCCTCGCTGTCGCCGATGCCGCTGCCGTTGACGATCTCCAGCGCCAGATCGGTGCCGCCCTTCAGCCCGTACGTCAGCATGATGCCGCGGTCGTAGGTCAGGTCGATGCCCGACGAGCCGGGCCGGCTGCGGTAAATCCGATAATTCTCATAGGTCAGCCGTAGTTCGCCCTTGAACAGCGGATCGGAGACGGCGAACTGGCCGACGGCCACGTCCAGGTCGCCGACCAGGTCGTTGAACATGATGAAGGCGTCCTCCAGCCCGGCGATCTTTCCCCGCTCGCTGAAAAAGAAATAAAAATAGTAAGAAACGTTGCGAAAGAGCTCGCCTCCCGACAACAGCTTGACCAGATAGGGGGTGGAGAGGTCGAGGCTCTTGCCGTTGCCGGAGTTGAACGAGGCATAGCCCTCCAGGCGCAGGGCAATGGGCAGGTCGCGGATCAGCGAGAGTTGGTCGTCGCCGGTATCGGCGGTG
Source organism: Candidatus Aminicenantota bacterium (assembly GCA_016934475.1). GTDB lineage: Bacteria > Acidobacteriota > Aminicenantia > UBA2199 > UBA2199 > UBA2199. Next base: position 4,976 of record JAFGST010000212.1, read on the forward strand.
TAGCGCGGCGCTTCCGTGTCCTTGAGGACGAAACCATCGCCGGCGAAATCCTCGCCGTAGGGTTTCAGCCTGGGAAAGGGGCTGTGGCAGGTCTTGCATGACATCCGGTACTTGCGGGCGAAGGCCGGCATGCCCTCCAGAAAACCGGCCCCGCCCAGCCCAAGGGCCAGCACGATGAGAACGGTGGCTGTCCTTCTCATAATATGCTCCTCAATCGACGACCTCGATGATCGTCGAATGCGCGTTGACCTGGATGATCTCTGATTCCTCGGCGGGAACGCCCAGGAAGTCAGCCACCGGCTTGACCAGCTTCTGGTAGTTCAGCACGGCGGTGACCTTCAACGGCCCGAAGGCGACGTCCTGGGGCAGGGTGAAGGAGCATGTCTCCAGCTTGGTCTCGCGCGGTCCGATGCGGTAGTCGACGCCCAGCGACTGGGTGTTCCATTGCTGGATGGTCATCCGCCCCAGGGGGTCGAAATAGGGCATGCGGAAGATGCGGTCGCCCAGCGGGACACCGTCGCGCGCCACCCCCTTGAAGTCGGGCTTGCCCAGGGCGATGCCCATGTCCTGATAGGCCAGAACGTCGCTGGCGATGGTGAATTCCTCCCCGGCAAAGCCCTTCTTGTCCACCGGCAGATGATAGGTTTTCCCCGCGGCATCGACCGCTTCGACGTGCATCCAGACGATGCGGTCCTCGACCGAACCGGAGGGGAACTTGTGGCCCGTCTTCTGGTTGAACAGAGCGACGGTGAACTTCACCCGGTCGCCGGGCTCGGCCTCGCGGATGTCGGGATGGACGCGCAATTCAATCACGCCGCGCACCTTGCCCTCATCATGGGCACCGTGAAAGAGATGTTGGCGCACATCGGGATAGCGGTTGCCCATGGCCGCCGAAAAGCCGTCGGCGTAGGTCATGTGGCAATCGTGGCATTTCACTCCCTCCCTGGCGTAGGGTCCTTCCTTCCATTCCAGGTGGGTCGACTTGACCCAGACCCCGTGGGGGCTCATCTCATTGTGGCACGTGCCGCAGAACTCGGCCTTGTCCAGGAAATCGGACTTGACCAGGTTGTGCTCGGGGGAGTTCTTTCCCGCGCGAGGGCCGTACTTGGTCTTGCCCGGCTGGGAGACGTAATTGAAGTTGAAGGGGGTATCGCCGCTGAATCCGGTCACCGTGTGACAGAAATCGCAGGAGACCGACTCGTTGGCGCGGCTGTTCTTCTCCGGCCGCGGCGGCGGCACATCGCCGGCCAGGAAGGCGATTGGCGTGTGGCAGCCGTTGCAGCCGTTGACCGGCCCGACCAATGACGGGTCTTTCTCGGCATGGGGCACGGCCAGAGTGAAATACTCGATCTCGTCCCAGTGGTGGGTGTAGGCCTGCGACATCATCGCCTGCTTCCACTGCTGGAAGAAGTCGCCGTGGCACGATGTGCCGCAGAATCTCGGCGTTTCGAAATCGGAGTATTTCCGCGTGCCCAGCGCCTCCTCCCCGCTCTTGACCAGGGTCTGGGCGGCCATCCCCGCCAGCAGGAGCAAGGTGAGCGCCGTGCTCCAGAAAATGATTTTTTTCATTCTGCCTTTCTCCTTGGGTCTTAAAAAAAGAATGTACTTTTTCGGCGGAACGATGTCAAGGAGCGGAGGCACCTTTAGTCCATGCTCAGGACAAGGCTGGGTGTGAAGCAGGAGAAGCAGGCGAAGTCCTTCGAGGTGGGGAGCTCGTCGCCGAAGAGCAGGAAACCGTGGTTCTCGCGGGCGCCGTCGAGCCACTGGCGGACAGCCTCGGTGACATCGATGCGGAACACCTCGCCCGATTGTTTCAGGGCAGCATTGATCCGTTCAATCTGGAATTCATCGTATTTCACCCAAGGAGTCAGCAGGACGCAGATGCTGAGTACACAGGAAGAAACCCGGGCATCGCCGGTGCACAGGTGGCCGTCGCGCCGGAAAGTCAGCGTCGCTTGCCGTAGCTTCTTCCCCTGTCCCTTAAGGTCATCCAGGCGGAAAAGAACCTGCGAGCGGTAAAGGCAGCCGGCGCGGATTCCTGGGGCCAATTGCCACCATTCAGCCCCGACCACGGCATGCTGCGAGTCGTTTGGGACACACTTGGGGCGAGCCTGGAATACGCTCAGATCGACCGGCGGGCTCACCTGGCTGGGATGGGTGCGTCCCCCCATCCAGTTCTTGATCTGCGCCTTCCGGGTGACGGCCATCTTGGCCAGCAGCGGTTTGCTCGGTTGCTTGATGAGCGTGGTTAGATCGAAAGGGGCATCGCTTTCGTCAAAAATCTCGTGGTCGGCCATGGAGCGCACGCGAAGCAGGTACTTGCCCGGGGGAGCGGTGTTCCCGGAATATTTCCCCGCTTCCCAGGAAAGCGATCCGCTCGCCGATTGGTTGTCGCGGATGACGCCCAGGGTGCGGTCGTTGTAGCGGACCAGTTCCAGCCGCACATTCCCGGACACGTTGCTCGATTGCCACCGGATTTCATGCTCCGATCCCAGCCGCCATGTTTCACCGCCGTTGGGCGTGACGATGGTCAGGCTCTTGGAAGGCCCGGCGGCGACGATCTTAAATTTCGCGCTGTCGTCCATGATATCATTGTTGTACTTGACCCTGATAGCGTAGTCGCCGGCCTCCACGGCGAAGGGGATCGTCCACGTCTCCTCCCCGTCATTGCCTGTGCTGTCCCATACGATCTGGACAGCAGGCTCGTCCTCCGGGGCTCCCCAACGCCGCAGGCGGATGGCCACCGACCCGGGCGGCACATTGATCGAGGTCCAGCGGATGGTCGCCTCGCTTCCGGTCACCCAGATCGAGGAGCTGTTCGGGCGAGTCACCGTGATTGAGCCCGGCGGCGCGGTGCAGTCCATAACGTCGAAAGCCGGACTATCGTCCATGACGGTGGCCGATGCTTTGACACGGATGAAGTACCGGCCCGGCGGCAGGGAGGCGGGCACGGTGGAGGAAAAGACGCCGGCGGCGGCCGGCGTCCCCTCCGAGAGGATCCAGGCGGCGGGTTCCCCATCCGGGGCGCCGTCGCGGCGCAGGCGGATAGCCACATTGCCCGGCACGGGGCTGGATATCGTCCAGGTCACCGTACAGGGATTGCCGATGCACCAGTCGGTGCCGGCGTGGGGCAAGGTCACGACGAGGGTTTGATCCCCCAGGAGCAAGTGACTGGCCATCACGGCAAGGATAGAAGCCCATTTCACGGTTTTCATGCATCTTCCTCCTTCCATTGGAAAAGATGTAAAAATAATAAATGTTTCCCGGAAAAATCTCAAAAAAAGAAGAGGCCAATGGAGCGCTTCGGCAAAAAAACCACGATAGAAAAAAGGGAGACCGGGCGAGCCCGATCTCCCTGAAGGATCTCGGCGATGGCGGAAACGGCTATTCCAGCCAGATCTTCACGATCTCCCCATGGTTCTCCACCTCGACCAGGGCCAGCGGCCCGGCCGCCTTCAGTTCTTTCCAGATCCGCTGCAGGTCGATCCGGCAATCACCATCGATCCGGAACTCCTTGTCCGGGCAGGCGTCGAGCATGATCTCCACCAGGGAGACCGGCAGCGTGATCTTGACCTTTTCCCCACCCTGGCCCTTGCCGGTGACCAGGATCTTGAACCACTGCACGCCTTTGACTCCCTTGGCCTTCTCTGGATTTTGAACGGCGTTCTTGATGACCTTGTAATCCTCCGCCGACGAGGCCATCAGCCCCGATACCAGTACGACCGCGAGCAGCATGGCAAACAACCCGACGAATCCTTTTTTCATGGCTCCTCCTTTTTATGCGACACGTTTTCTATTCGATCCATATCTGAATCACGCCCTCCTCGTCCTGGATGTCGATCTTTGACCCCCTCTGCAGCAGCTGCTCCAGGAGCCGGTCCAGGTCGTAGCCCTTCTTCCTCAATTCCCGCCTTTCCTCGTCGCCCAGGGATTTCAGGGCCAGATCGGCCAGGGCCAGGGGCAGACTCAGCGAAAGCTTGTCCTGGCGGCGGTTTTTGTCGAACACGCGGATCCTCAGCATCCTTCCCGCGTCCCCCTTCTCCCGGCGGTTGGTTCCCTCCAGGCGGGAGGGATCGATGCGCATGACGGCGATCTTGGCCCGGTCGCGCAGTTCCTCGTCCTTTTCCGTGTCCAGGATGGCCAGCAGCACCGGCAGCGCCCGGGCCGCCGTCTTGCGCTCGGGCAGGTAGCTCAGCTTGAAGGCGGCATAGTATGAAACCACCTTGTTCTTGTGCCGCAGCGAGTCCAAAATTTTCTGCAGGTACGCTTTCTCTCCCACCTGGAAAAGGGCGGCGGAGAGATCGACGACCGATATCCGCGCGTCCTCGGCCAGGGGGCTGTCGGGCTGGATCCTGAGAAACGTTTCGTAGCCTTCCAGCGCCGCCTTGTTGCGCCCCAGCTCCCTCTGGCACTTGGCGCGGTAAAACAGCGCCGGGGCGAAATAACGTCCGTCGGGATGCGTCGCGATCACGTCGTCCAATTGCCTCAGTGCCGCCTGCCATTGACGGTCAAAAATCAGGATCTTGGCTTTTTCAAAGGCCTGCTGATCGGATTGGCCGAGGAGGGATCCCGGCAGGATCACGACCGGCAGCAGCAATAAAAGCAGCATCTTCTTCATTCAGGCCTCCCGTAGCGGCTGCCAGGCGAAATCGCTTTGAATCAAGCGGATCTTCAAGAGCAGCCGTTCGTCTTCCATGATCCGCTGCAGCCGGGAGACCCGCTCGCAGAGCCGTTGATCTCCCAGCTGCAGGATTTCGTAACTCAGCCAATCAATCCGCTCGCTCACGTTCCTCACCTTGGACCATTCGAGTTCGGAAAGGTGCTGGCGGAAATACTTCTTCTTCAGCAGCAGCTCCCTGGCCTGGCGCTCGGCCAGGCGCATCTCCCAAGGCGCGATCTCCTCGCTGGCGCAGTTCTTGAGCAGCCCGGTCAGCATCACCTGGCTCTGCTGCAGGTACGTAACCACCTCCCTGCGGGCCAGCCCCGACTCCAGGTGGGCGACGGAAGCGGCCTCCAGGGCGCCGTCTTCCCGGCCGGGCGGGACCAGCTTGGCGCCCCGGGTCCAGAAGAATATTCCCAGGCCCGCCACGACGATTAGGATCGCGGCGGCCAGGGGCACGAGGGCCAGGAGCGGCCGTGGGGCCGTTTTGCCGGCCCGGTCCCCCCCGGTCATGGACCTGGATACGATCCGTCGCGAGAGCGCGTCCCAATCGATGCCTTCCATCACCGCGTCCGTCTCAGCGTTGGACTCGGCCGCCGCCAGCAGCATCCGCCAGGAGTGAAGCTCGCGCCGACATGAAGGACACGAGGCCAGGTGGGCTTCCACCGCCTGCCTGCGATCGTCGGCGATCTCATCGGCCGCCAGCCATTCCAGCCAGGGCCGGATCCTGCCACATGCGCCCATGTTACCCTCCTGCGCCGGGCGCGACCTCCCGGCGGATGCGGTGGATGGCCCGGTGATGCAGGGCCTTCACTGTGCCGATCGAGATGGCCATGGCGTCGGCCACCTGGTGCAACTTCAGCCCCTGGCGGTACTTCAGGACGAAGACCTCCCGCTGCTTCCGGGAAAGCCCCTGCGCCGCCTGCTCGATGGCCTCGGCGCTGCTCCGCGACTCCCATAGCGCCTGGCTGCCTTCGTTGTGGGCCAGGCAGCGGGCGGGGACGCTCTCGATGTCGTCCCGCAGCTTCCTTCTCTTTCCGTGCTTGCGGTAGTGATCCACGCACAGGTTGTACGCCAGCCGGTAGAGCCAGCTCGACAGCGATTGCTCTGGCCGAAAGAAATCGATCTTCTCGTACACCCTCATAAAGGTCTCCTGGACGATATCCAGCGCTTCTTCGCGCTCGCGGAAAAATCCATAGGCCAGGCTGAAGATCCGTTTCTGGAAGCGGCGCACCAGCTCCGCGAAGGCGTCGCTGTCCCCTTGCCGCAGCCTCGTGGCCAAGGCCAAAAGCAATTCCTGTTCATTTTCCCTTGCCTCCAGGGCCTGCCGTTCCATGGCCGCCGCGGGACTCATCGCCTCCCGCCGCATGGTACCGCCGTTTCGCGCATGGCGCCCGCCGTCCGCGCTTATTCCAGCCAAAGCAGCACGTGGGTGCCTTCCCGCTCGTCTTCCACCTGCGCCAGCAGCCCCGGTCCCAGCCGGGAGATCTCCTGCAAGGCGCGGGAATCGAGATCGAAATAGCGGTCGAGCGCTTCGCCCTCCTTGGTTCCCCGGCGCACCAGCCACATGGGAAAGCTCGCGGACACCAGCTCCCGCTCCTCCCCGTCATAAACCAGCATGTGCAGCGCCGTGGCCCGGCTGGCCCCAGCGGTGCTGCCGCTCCGCAGCAGAGCGATCCGCTCCAGGGCCGCAGAGAAGCGCCCGGCGGGATAATCGACGCCGCTTTCCACATGAAGATCGAAGCAGGCCGTCGCCGCGAGGCCCGCGATCAGCAGGATCAGGAAGAACAACATCCGCTTGGCCATTTTCCGCCTCCAATCAGCTTCGTTCACCAGTAATTACGAAGGCATTGGCCTTTAGGTTGACGGCGGGGAGTAATTTTTTCCGCGGCGGCGATCGGGATCGGGTCTCCTTGACAATGGCCGGAAGATTGCATAGACTCAGGGCATGGAAAACATCAAGCAAGTGCTAAAAAGTGGAGGGAGCATGACCAAGAACATCGGGAAATACATTCTGGCCGGCCTGATCATCATTTTCGTCCTCGTCTTCCTGTTCAAGATCTACATCGTCGTCGATCCCGGCGAGAAGGCGGTGATCTTCAACAAGGCCACCGGCAGCCTGCGCGTCACACCCAACGAGGGCTTCTACTTCCTGGTGCCGCTGGTGGAGGAGCCCACCGTCTACGACATGAAGACCCGCACCTACACCATGAGCATCGCCCAGCTGGAGGGCGAGATCAAGGGCGACGACTCGCTGCAGGCGCTCACCTCCGACGGCCAGACGGTATTGCTCGACATCTCGGTGCGCTACCATCCCGACCGCGACAACCTCGACAAGCTGCACCGCACCCTGGGGATCGACTTCGTCAACAAGGTCGTCCGGCCGCAGGTGCGCTCGGCGGTGCGCATGATCGTATCCGAGTACCCGGTGCTCGACGTCTACTCGGGCAAGCGCATGCAGATCCAGGAAGAGATTAACAAGGATCTGGGCAAGTCGTTCAAGCAGAATCACATCACCCTCGAGGAAGTGCTGCTGCGCAACGTCCAGTTCTCGCGCGAGTTCCAGCAGGCCATCGAGAACAAGCAGATCGCCCAGCAGGAAGCCCAGCGCATGAAGTACGTCCTGGAAAAGCAGGAACTGGAGAAGAAGCGCAAGATCATCGAGGCCGAGGGTGAGGCCGAGTCGCTGCGCCTGAAGGGCCGGGTCCTGGCCGAAAATCCCGCGCTGGTCCAGTACGAGTACGTCAAGCTGCTGGCCCCCAACATCCAGGCCATCATCGCCGACCAGAACGCCATCTTCAACTTCTCCGACTTCATCAAGAGCCAGAAGAAATAGTCACCGTTTCCATGCACGCGATCGGGCTCACCGGCGGCTTCTGCACGGGCAAGACCTTCGTGCTCCGGGTCCTGGAGGAACAGGGCTGCTGCACCATGCGCGCCGACGACCTGGCCAAGAGCATCATCTTCGCCCAGGATTCCCCGGCGCTGCGGGAGATCGCGGCGCTGCTCGGCCCCGGCATCCTGGACCCGCTGAAGGGACTGGACAAGGAGAAGTTCTCCCGGCTGCTCTTCGAGGACCACGAAAAGCGGAACGCGATCAACCGCATCGTCCACCCCCTGGTGGCCGAGGAGAGGAAAAGGAGGATTCGCGCCATCGAGGAGACCCGCCTGTACGACTTCCTGATCTACGAGTCGGCCCTGCTCCTCGAGTCGGGGATCTACAGGGATTTCGCGAAGATCATCGTGGTCTACGCCCCCGCAGCCGTGCAGCTGCGCCGGGCCATGGAGCGCGACCGGCTTTCGCGGGCCGAGGCCCAGAAACGCATCCGCTCGCAGTTCCCGCTGCGGGAAAAGCTGAAGGTGGCCAACTACACCATCGACAGCGGCGGCAGCTTCGAGAGCACCCGGGCCAACACCCTGGAGGTCTTCTACCTCTTGAAAAAGGATTTCAATTTGGCCTAGATTGTGATACCATTCGCCCATGGAGAGTACGGAATACCTTGAAGAATTGCTGCGCCAGTTCAACGTGGGCCGGGGCGCTCCCATCTCCGAGGTCCTGGAGAAATACCTGGAGAAGACGCTGCAGATCAAGTTCCAGCGCATCATCTTCGCCCAGGAGATGCTGAAGGAAGAATTCGTCCGCCTGCACGAATCGTTCCTGAAGATCCTGAAGATCTACCAGGCGGCCGACAGAAAACTGGACATGAGCGTTTTCTCCAAGGACCAGCTGGGTAAGTTCTTTTTCAACCAGGGCGTGTACGCGCTGTGCAAGGACAACTACCTTCAAGCCGGGGAGAAATTCCAGGAGTCCTACAAGATCAACAAGCGCAATATGTACCTACTGATCTACATGGGGATCATCCTGACGGTGCGCAGGAATTACTACGCGGCGGGGAAGTACTTCGCTGAGGCCACCCAGCGCGACCCGAACTACGACGAAGGCTGGTTCTACATGGCCGAAAACTATTTCAAGGCCGGCAATTTCCCGAAGGCCATGGAATACTACGAAATAACCAAAAAACTGAACCCGGCTTTCAACAACATCAACCTGCGCATCAAGGAGACCCGGGAGGCCATGGCGGCCCGGCACCGCGGCAAAAGGAAGGATTCCCTGCTCAAGAGGATCGTCCGCTACATCCGCGACGCCTTCGAGCGGTAATTCCGCCGGCCTATTCCCGCTTCCACTTGACGCCGGCGGGCGTGTCCATCAGGATGATTCCCTGCCGCTTCAGCTCGGCGCGGATGGCGTCGGCGCGGGCGAAGTCCTTCTCCCGGCGCGCCTTTTCCCGCAGGGCGATGCGCGCTTCGATCTCGGCATCGAGGGGGCCTTCCTCGCCCCGCTCCAGTACGCCCAGCACCGAGTCCACACGCTCCACGTAGGCGAGAAGCAGGGCGGCATCGGCGCGGGTCAGGGCGCTCAGACGCGGATTGACCTCCCCGATCAGGTCGAACATCACCCCCAGGGCGCCGGAGACGTTGAAATCGTCGGCCAGGCGCTCGCTGAACGCCGTCAGGCTTGCTGCGGCCGCAGAGGCGAGCTCCGGGTCGGCCTCGCCGTCGGCCTCCACGTTCTTCAGGGAGAACACGAAGTTCTTCACGCGCTGCAGCGCCTGGCCGGCCATTTCCAGGCTGTCCAGGGTGAAGTTGAGCAGCTTGCGGTAATGGGTGGAAAGAAGAAGGTAGCGCACGGCCATGGGATCGAATCCGCGCTTCAGCAGGTCGTCCAGCGTGAAAAAATTGCCCAACGACTTGGACATCTTCTTGTTGTCCACGATCAGGTGCTGGCAGTGCAGCCAGTAGTTCACGAACGCGACGCCGTTGGCGCACTCCGATTGGGCGATCTCGTTCTCGTGGTGGGGAAAGATGTTGTCCACGCCACCCATGTGAATGTCGAAATGGGGCCCCAGGTACTTCATGCTCATCGCCGAGCACTCGATGTGCCATCCCGGGCGGCCCTCGCCGAAGGGGGCCGGCCAGGATGGCTCGCCGGGCTTTTTCCCCTTCCAGAGGACGAAGTCATGGACGGCCTCTTTCTCGTACTCGTCGGCGTCCAAGGCTCCGGCGGCGGCCGCCCCGTCCTTCAGGCTGGCGCGATCCAGGTTGGCCAGGCGGCCGTACTCCTTGAACCGCTCGATGCGGAAGTAGACCGATCCGTCCTTTTCGTAGGCGAATCCCTTCTCCAGCA
>JAFGST010000213.1 GCA_016934475.1 Candidatus Aminicenantota bacterium
GCCACACCGCGGAGCTGCGCTTCATGGCCATGGAGTTCCTGCCCGAGAGCCTGAAGCAGCGCCTGCAGGCCCGCGGCCGCCTCGAACCCGACGAGGCGCTGGCCATCGCCAACCAGGTGGCGTCGGCCCTGTTCCACGCCCATCGCAAGGGCTTCGTGCACCGCGACGTCAAGCCCGACAACATCATGTTCCGCACCGACGGCACGCCGGTGCTCCTCGACTTCGGCATCGCCCGCGTGCTGGAGTCGACCACGGCGCTCACCCGCTCGGGCATGACCATGGGCACGCCGCGCTACATGAGCCCCGAGCAACTCAACGCCAAGCGCGCCGACGGCCGCAGCGACGTCTACAGCCTGGGCGTCGTCCTATACGAGATGCTGAGCGGCGCGCCGCCCTTCAAGGGCAGCCAGACCGTGTCGGTGATCATGAAGCACGTCTCCGAGCCGGTCCCGCCCCTGCCCGTGGACCTGGCCGCCTACCAGGGGCTGGTCGACCGCCTGCTGGCCAAGGAAAGGAACAAGCGCCCGGCGAGCGAAAGGGAGTGGCAGGAGCTGGTCAAGCCGTTGATCAAGCCCTTCCGCCTGCCCAAGGCGGAGAAGCCCCGCTTCACCGTCCCGCCGAAGGGCCAAGAGGCCGACCGCACGCGCCAGAGCGGCATTCGTCCCGCCGTGCCGCGGCGCTCGCCGAAGCCGGCGCCCCGCTCCCGGCCCAGTCGCCCGCTGCGCCGCTTGGCGCTGAACCTGCTGCTGATCCTGGCCCTGGCCGCCTGGATCTTCTTCAACCACGAGCGCATCCCGGGAATGATCGCTTCTTTGGCTCGCGCCGTAGCGTCCTGGGTCTCGTCCTTGCTCGCTAAGATCTGAACCGATCTATCGTGACGCGTAAAGCGCTATATAAGTTCGTTGATATCTGTGCCGCCGTCAGCTCTTCAGCATGACCAGGTAAAGGCGCTTGCCGTAGGCATTGCCGTCCTGGACTAGGCAGTTGCGGGTCGAGAGGACGATCTGGCGCTGCATTCTCAGCTTCACCGCCGCCATGACGAAGGGCTCGCCCGGCCAGTCGGGCACGTCGTGGCGCACCAGGCGCAGGCCCGGCTGGCGCAGGAACTCGGGGTGCAGCGCCTGGACGATCTCGCGCATCAGGCGGTCGTCGCCGCCGCGCTCGATGAAGACATGGACTTCCTTGATCATTGTATCACTCCTTTTCCGCCGCGGTCGCCGAAGTTCTTTAAAATACCCACCCTTCACCTCCTTGGCATGTCAATGAAGGGCCTGCAACCATCGTGCCAAGTCGGCCGCCGGCGCAAAATTCCCTCCCCGGAGCACGTTCCGCCCATGGCCCCGCCGGCCAGCGGCCGGTTGCATACACCGATGGGTATAAGGGATGGCGCCGGCTGTATGGGCACTGTGACCGACGAGGTTATGATTGACAAATCGGGGCAGGATGACTACCCTCTGGCTTTGCCGCCGAAAACCGTCCCGCCCCGGAGAGAAGCATGATGAAAAAGCGATTTCTGGTCCTATCGGTCCTGCTGGCCGCCGCTTTCGCCGCCTTCGCCCAAGCCGATCCCGCCGCCCTGGAAAAGAAGTTGGCCGCGGCGAGCGGCAAGGAAAAGCTGGCGCTGCTGGTCGAACTCGGCATCGCTTACTCGCAGTCCGACGTGGAAAAATCCATGGCCCGCGGAGAAGAGGCGCTGGCCCTGGCCAAGGAAGTGAGGGACGCCGCCAGCGAAGCCAAGGCCCATCAGGTCATCGGCAACGGCTTCATGAACCAGGAACGGTCCGAGGATGGGTTGAAGCACTTCCAGGTTGCCGCTGCCCTCTACCGCCGCCTCGGCAACCGTTTCGAAGTGGCTCGCTCCAACCTCTACATCGGCAACATCCTGAGCGACCTGGACCGGATGAACGAGGCGGTGGCGGTCCTGAAGGAAGCCCTTTCCTTTTTCAAGGAAGAAAAAAACCAGCGCGGCATCGCCACCGCCGCGCAAAACCTGGGGACCGTCTACGGCAAGCTCGGGGACTACACGCAGGCGCTGCAATTCCAGCTGGACGCCCTGCAGCAAGCGGAGGCCATGGGCGACAAGACGTTCCAGGCCAACGCCCTGAACTCGATCGGCAACATCCATGACTCGCTGGGCGATCACGCCCAGTCGCTCGAATACAGCCGCCGGGCCCACCGGCTGTTCCGCGAGGCCGGCGACGAGTTCGGCATCGCCAGCAGCCTGGGCAACATGGGCAAGAGCTACTGGGAAATGGGCAAGAGAACCGAGGCCCTGCGCCATTACCGGCAGTCACTGGAGGCGGCCCGCCGCATCGGCAATCGCTACCTCGAGAGCGTGGCGGTCAACAACCTGGCGGTCATCTACATGCAGGACAAGGAGTTCGACAAGGCCATCACCATGTTCCGGGAGGCCGCGGCCACGGACCGGGAGACGAAGCGCCTCGACTCGCTGGCCACCTGCCTAGTCAACATCGGCGAGTGCCACTTCCTGATGGGCCGGCCGGCGGAGGCGGAAAGCAGCTACCGCCAGGCCCTGGCCATCGCCGGGGAAATCAAGACCGCCGAGATGGTCCAGACCGTGAACCTGAAGCTGTCCAGCCTGTTCGAGAAGCGGGGCGACTACCGGCGGGCGCTGGAAGCGTTCCGCGATGCTTCCCAGGCCCGCGAGGAGCTGATCGACGGCGAAAAAAGCAAGGCGCTGGTCGAGATGGAGAAGAAGTTCGAAGCCGAGAAGAAGCAGCGGCAGATCGAGGGGCTGTCCAGGAACGTCGAGATCCAGAAGCTGCAGCTCTCCCAGGCGCGCCTGCGCACGGGAGCCCTGATCGGCGGCATCGCGCTGCTGCTGGCCATCTTCCTGCTGCTCTTCCGCCGCTACTTGCACCTGCTGGCCTTCTGGAAGAAGAAGAACTACGTCAGCCACTACAAGCTCGAGCGCCAGATCGGCTCCGGCGCCATGGGCGTCGTCTGGCAGGCCACCGACCTCACCGGGAAGAAAAAATCGGTGGCGCTCAAGCTGATCCGCGAGGAGCACGCCTCCGACCCCGTCCAGCGCAAGCGCTTCCTGAACGAGGCCTACCTCGTCGACCGCCTGGACCACCCCAATATCATCCGGGTTTTCGAGCGCGGCGAGTACCAGCAGACCCTCTTCATCGCCATGGAGCTGCTGCAGGGGCAGACGCTGTCCGAGCTCATCCGCGAGGGGGTGCGCCTGCCCCTGGGCGAATGCCGGCGGATCATGGGGCAGCTGGCCGACGCGCTCGCCGGCATTCACGCCCAGGGTATCCTGCACCGGGACGTGAAGCCGGCCAACGTCATGCTGACGAACGGTTCGGCGCCGCTCACGGCCAAGCTGCTCGACTTCGGCCTGGCCCAGGCCCCGTCGCTCACGCGCCTGACCGAGACCGGCGAAATCCTGGGCACCGTCTATTACATGGCTCCCGAGCTGATCTGCCAGCGCCTGGCCAGCGAAGCCAGTGACGTCTACGCCCTCGGTGTCGTCTACTACGAGATGCTGACCCTGGAAAAGCCCTTCCTGGGCGAGAATCCGGGCGAGATCATCCGCGCCATCCTGGAGAAGGAGCCTCTCAGCCCCATCTATTTCCGGCCCGACCTCGCTCCAGCGGAGGCCGCCCTCGTGCTGCGCATGCTCAGCAAGGACCCCGGGGGGCGGCCGGCGGAAAACGACCTGCTCGCCGCCTTCGCCGCCGGCTGAACTCACCCCGGCGCCCGGGGCAGCTCCGGGGTCCATTTCTTGCCCAGCAGGCGGTTGCGGGAACGGTTGTCGGCCAGGAGCAGGATCAACTCGCTTTTCGGAAGCCTCCGCAAGGTCCGCTCCCAGGCGGCTAAGGCCTCCACGGGCGCTTCACGGCCGCGATTGTAGGCCGGGAACCAGGCCGCATGGCGGGCCATGACTTGGGCGACGAGGAAACCCCTGTCCGTTCGCCTTCGCCGCTGGACCCACCGGTCCAGAAAAGCCATCGCCGTCCCGGGCCTACAGGCGATAGCGCAGCCCGGCGGAGAAGCGTAGGCGCCCGCCCTGGAGATCATCCATTTCCCACTCAACGGGAACGATGAAATGAATATCCGCGTCAACGAAGATGCGCCGGGCCCACCGCAGCAGGAAGCCGGCGCCAAAGGCCGCACCCTCCGCGCGCCGCTCGTCGTCGTCCCAGCCGTCTGCGACCACCGCGACCACTCCGTACTGCAGGCCCAGGCGCGGCTGCAGGAAGAGGCCCCGGCCCAGGGGGTAGACGTGGATGCCGAACGAATAGGCCAGGCCTCCCTCCGGAAAATAGCCCACACCCAGGGCGAGGCTCATGAAGCGATGAATCCCCGTCCCGAGCTTTCTGGGCAGGCGGGGATTGAACTCGAAGCTCAGGCCGATGCCGCCGTAATTCATGCCATAACCGCTGCCGAGGGTCAGGTGGGCAAAATCGGGGGCCTGCGGCGCCACCGGGGAATTGACCTCCACCGCAAGCATCACGCCTCCGCCGAGGAGGCCAAAGAGGGCCAGCGGCAGAGCCGCCAACCGGAAACCCGTCCGTCTCATTTTCCCCTCCGCTCAATCCAGGTTCCAGCGCACGCCCAGGGATGCCTTGATCCGGCCGACGCTGTCCCAGTCCAGGTAATCGAAACCGAAATGGTTGATGATGAGGATCACGTCCCCATCCAGGGACAATTTCTTGCGCAGGCGTCTCACGATCCCGGCCCCGAGCGAAAAACCGCGCACGATGTCCTCCCAGTTCACGACCGCGACGACCCCGTACAGCAGCGAGACCTTGGGCGCCCAGGCCCGGTCCCGCCCCAGGGGGTAGAAGCGGAAGCCCAGCGAATAGCCGGGCCCGGCGACGGCCACGCCCAATCCCAGGTTGAGGCTGAAATACTTGGCGACGGGATCGGGGCCGGACCCGAGTATGGGATTCATCTCACAGCTGACGCCGATCACGCCGAAGGGGATGCCAAAGCCGGCGCCGAGCGAGAAGCGGCTGGGCGCGGCCGCCGTAGCCCCCTCTCCCGCGAGGACCGGCAAGGCGAGCAGCAGGGCCAACGCCGCCATTGCGGCCGCCGGCCGTCCTTTTCTTCGTCTTTTCATTTCTCCTCCTTGAATGGCGAATGCCAATGGCCACGCAAGAAAGATGCCATTCGCGCCGGCCGCTCAGAACGGCGGCGGCCAGTGTTTTTTGGGCGTGCCGCCCCTCGGGAGGCGAAGAGAAATGGCCCTGCGGGTATGGCCGATAACCGGGGGACTATGCGGCCGGACGGCCTAGCCGTCTTTTCGCGGGTGGATGGAGTAGCGGTGCAGCATGGATACGAAGCGGGGGTATTCTCCCTCGCGGATGTTCAGCTTCGCGGCCATGCCCTTCAGGTTGTGGCCGCTGCCGGCGAAGACACCTTTGAGGAAGAGCCGCACCTGGCCGCGGTTCAGGTCGCGGCGGATGAAGGCGCTCCACACCGTCTCCCAGAAGCTCTTGCCGGAGTCGATGGCGGCCTGGAAACCGGCGAGAGCGGCGTTGTCTCCGGCATGCTCCACCTCCAGTGCCCCGCCCAGCAGACGGCCGATCTCGCCCTCGATCAGCGGGCCCGTCAGCACGATGCCGGCGCGGGTCAGCACGTGCAGGAGCTCCCGCACGTTCCCGGGCCAGGGATGCTCCTCCAGCGACTTCCAGTCGCCGGCGCCGAGCTTCTTTCCTCGCAGCAGCCGCTCGTTTTCCCGGACCAGGGCCCGGATGTCCTCGCGGCGCTCGCGCAAGGGGGGGATGGGCAGGGGCAGGACATTGAGGCGGAAGAACAGGTCCTTGCGGAAGCGGCCGCCCTTCACCTCCTCGGCCAGATCGCGGTTGCTGGCGGCGATAACGCGCGCCTCGACGCGGACCTCCTCCACGCTGCCCAGGACGCGGAAGCGGCCGCTTTCGATGAAGCGCAGCAGCTTGCTCTGCAGCGCCAGCGGGATCTCGGCGATCTCGTCCAGGAAGACCGTCCCCTTGTCGGCCTCCTCGATCAGCCCCTTCTTCCGCTCCTCGGCGTGGGTGAACGCGCCCCGGGCGTGGCCGAAGAGCTCGTTCTCGAAGAGGTCGGCGGGAATGTTCGGGGTGTGGACCACGACCAGGTCCCCCGGACGCCCCGAGAGGCGGTGGATGAGGTCGGCGACGTGGTTCTTGCCGACGCCGGTCTCCCCCAGGAGCAGCACCGGCTCCTCCTCCAGGGCGTACATGGCCACCAGCTCCCGGACCTGGCGCGCGGCCGCGCTGTCTCCGGCGATGTTGCCGGTCGGGCCGCCGCCGGAACGGAAGCGGTCGATCGTTTCGCCCAGCATGGCGCCCATGGCGCCGATCAGGGCGGCGTCGGCGAGCGAGAAGCCCTCCTTCACCCCGCCGTCGACATAGAGGAACAGCGAGTCGCCGGCCGGGACGACCATGACGTTCTTCACGTAGAGGAGCCGTGCCGATTCGGGCAGGTCGCCGACGGAGCGCGTGACGGCCACGCCGTCCTCGCTGGCGCGGCCCTGCCGCAGCGCGGCAACGGCGCAGCTTTTGGAGAAGCCGCGGCCGTCCTCGATCCGCTGGCCCTCGATGCGCCGGCCGCGGTGCCAGAGGATCCTCCCCTCGCGGTCATAGAGCATGGCCAGAGACACTTCCTTCCCTTTCAGGACATCCCACACCTTGTTCTTAATGCTTTCGATCATCGCGGCACGGCTTCGCGGCGCCCGGCCGCCCTTGGGCCGGTCGCGGGTCCGCAGGGATTGTAGCGCATCGCCCGGCGAAACTCAACCACGGCTGCGCCGGCAGAGAAGGGTGTCGGTGGCGATGCCCGCGACGGCATGGATGATCGCCGTATAGAGGAAGGAAGCGGTGACCCAGGCCACCATCCCGAATACAAGGCCGGCGCCGCCGGCGGCCCAGATCTCCACGTCGGGGTGGCCGGCGTGGTGCAGCGTGGAGACGACGGTCTGCAGGGCCAGGGCCGGGAGCAGCCCCAGAACGGGCACCAGGGCCAGGAAGAGCAGCCCGCGGTAGAGGAACTCCCAGGGCAGGTAATAGAGGAACAGGTAGGCCGCCTCGTAGACAATGAATACGGCGGGGACACGGCAGGCCTCCTTGGCCAGGGGATACTGGGCGCGCATGCCGGGATGGCGCGAACCCACGAAGGCGGCCAGCAGACAGAAGGGCAGTGCCGCCGCCGTCAGGGCCAGGCCGCGGCCGACGCGGCCGGGAGCGAGGCCGGCCGCCCGCAGGAAGGCCGCGGCGTCGCCGGCGCAAAGATACACGATCAGCAGCGGCAGCGCGAGGAATAGCAGGGCGAAGGCGAGGAAGTAGAGCAGGACGGCGCGCAGCTCCGGCCGTCCGCGCCGCAGGGCGCGGTGGTGCAGCACGGTGACCATCAGGGCGAAGGCCACTACCAGGTACGGGTAGAGCAACAGCCGCAGCGGCCCCTCAGCGCCCACGGCCATTTTCCTTCTCGCGCAGGTACCAGGCCACGATCTTGGCGATTTGGCGCTCGGTCCGGTCGTCGGGGCGGTAGCCGAGTTCGGCGATCGTCCGCGAGATGTCGTAGGTGGTCTCGGTGGTGATGCGCCGCACCCGGTAGTCATTGACCTCGGGGACAAAGCGCGGCACGAGGCGCTGCACCCCGCGCAAAAGGGCGGCCAGCGCGTAGGCCCCCCATACGGGCACGCGCAGCCGCTGCCGGCGCCCCAATCCACGCTGCAGGCCGGAGAAGAACTCGGCCCAGGTGGGCAGGATGCCGTTGGTCACGGTGTAGGCCCGGCCCTCGATGCCGGGGCGGGTCAGGGCCAGCAGCGCCGCCTGGCATAGGTTGTCGATGTAGCAGAAGGGAAAGCGGCGGTCGCCGCGGCCGACGATCAGCGGCACCCCGCGCTCGCAGCCGCGCAGGATGCGGGCGCAGGAGACCCGGTCGCGGGGGCCAAAGACGTCCCCGGGGCGCAGGATGACCAGCGGCAGGCCGTGCTCCCGCCCCTGGCGGAGCAGGAATTCCTCGCTTTCGGCCTTGTAGCGGACATAGGGCATGGAGCGCATCGATTCGCCCGGACGGCTCTCGGAGATATCCCGCCCGTTGACGCCCAGGACCAGGGCAGTGGAGATATGCAGCAGCCGCCGCGGCCGAAGGGAGACTGCGCGCAGCTTGGCGGCCAGGTTGATCGCCAGGAGGAGGATGTTGTCGCGGCAGTCGGCGTCGCCGGCCGTGTCGGAGACGATCGCGGCCGCGTGGATGACGTGGGTGGTGCCAGGGGGGATGGCGAACGAGGCCGGGTCGCGCAGGTCGCCGGATTGCAGGCGCACGGGCACTCCCTCGAGGCCATGGAGGTCGGAGCCGGGACGCACCAGCCCGTGCACCTCCCAGCCCCGGGCCAAAAAGTAGCGGCACAGGCTCGATCCGATGAAGCCGTTGGCGCCGGTGACGAAGAGGATCATGCTCACTCCCCGGTCAGGCGATTCCAGCCCCGCAGCAGTCCTGGCGCCAGCGCCGCGACCGCGAGCCCGGCGGCGATGCCGATCAGCGTGTCGCTGACGTAGTGGAAGCGGCCGTAGAAAGTGGAGACGTAGATGGTCGCCATCACCGGGGCCAGCAGCCAGAACGCCCGCCGCCGGTAGCGGTAGGCCATCAGCCACATGACGGTGGTAATGGCGCAGTGCGGGCTGGGAAGGTTGCCGCCGACCAGGTGGACGTCGCGGTGCAGGAACTCGCCGACGGAGGCGAAGAACCAGCCGCGGAGCGGCACGGTGTACCGGTCGGCCATGTAGTAGAGCGGGCCGGCCACCGGGCAGGCGATGAAGCCCAGGATGCAGATCCCGTTGGCCAGCGCCAGCACGAACAGGTAGTCCTCGAGGGCCTTTTCCCCCCAGCGCTGGCAGACCAGCAGGCCCAGCGCCGGGTAGAGCACCAGGTAGAACACGTAGCAGAACATCATCCACTCGGTGAGCACGGGCGTGACGAAGCGCTGCAGCCAAACGGTCGGCTGCGCGCCGAACAACGCCTCTTCAAGGCGCAGGACCTTCTCGTCCTGCCACCCGCTCGCGAAGATCAACTGCAGGGGATGGGAGATCAGGTACACCTGCCCCAGCACCAGCTGCACCGTGCCCAGGCGCAGCAGCGCCCGCCAGGAGGGGGCCTTCAGCCGCCGCTGCAGGGCCAGGGAGGCCACATAGAGCAGTCCCCAAAAGGCAATACGCCCCAGAAGCGATCCGGGTCCGTGGATGCGCGGAGCGCGCAGGACGATCAGCGCGGCGAGGAGCAGCATCATGGCCAGGACCAGGGCGTCCAGCGCCTGCAGGCCCAAACCGGGCAGGTCCAGGCTACGGCCGTAGGCGTCGGCGAAGCGTAGGCCGCGCAGTTCGCTTTCGCCGGCCTTCATGGCGCGCCCCCCTCCGGCCACGGCCGTCCGAGGACAGCGGACGACAACCCGGCGGCAGGCACGGTTTCCGGGCCTGGGTCAGAAGAGGATCGCCACATGCCCGGGATTCTATGATAAACGAAAAAAAAAATCAAAAATACCGGCGCGCTTCACTCCCGCGTTTTTTGGCAGCGGGGGCAGAAATGGCTGGAGCGGCCGGCGATGCGCGCCTTTTCGACCGTCGCGCCGCAGGCGAAGCAGGGCTGGCCGGCGCGGCCGTATACGTAGAGGTGCTCCTGGTTCTCTCCCCGCTCGGCGGCGAGGGTGCGGTAGTTGCGCAGGGTCGTGCCCCGGCGGCCAATGGCGGCATGGAGGATGCGGGGTACGCTCCGGCTCAAGCGCAGGACCTGGCCGTCGCTTAGTGCGGCGGCCGGGGTGCGCGGGGAGATGCCGGCGGCGAAGAGGGCCTCGTCGGCGTAGATGTTGCCGATGCCGGCCAGGACGGCCTGGTCGAGCAGCACGCCCTTGATCGGCCGCCGGGTCTTCAGCTTGCGCAGCGCCGCAGCCACCGTCGCCTCCCGCAGGGGCTCGGGGCCCAGGCCGGGGCAGGCCCGGCGGCGGCAGGGCCAAAGGCGCAAGCGGCCGAACTTGCGGGGATCGACGAAATGGAGTTTCGTCCCATCGCCGAAGGAAAAGACCGCGCGCAGGTGCTTGCGCTCGGCTACGGGCAACTCTCTCAGGAGCTTCCCGGTCATGCGCAGGTGGATGGTGAAGAAGGCGCCGCCGCTGCACTCGACGCCGATGTACTTGCCGCGCCGGCTGATCCGGGCGACGGTCATGCCACGCAGGCTCCGGCAGAATTCCCGCGGGCAGCCCTCGATCGAGCGTCGCCAGTATAGGCGCACGCCGGCGATAATCCCGCCCTTGATCGAGCGGCGCAGCTGGCGGACGATCGTCTCGACTTCGGGCAGCTCGGGCATTTGCCGGTAAGTATAGAGCGAACGATCTTCGCGGTCAATCGAGAAAAGGTCCGGAAAATCTCCTTGTTGAACCTCCGGCCGGGTTCTGCTACAATGCGGCCGTCCATGAATGGCAAAATCCTGATCCTCGACTTCGGCTCGCAATACACCCAGTTGATCGCCCGCCGCGTCCGCGAGCTGGGCGTTTTTTCCGAGATCCGGCCGTACCGCTACGAGCTGAAAAAGATCCTGGCCGAGGAGCCGGCCGGCATTATCCTTTCGGGCGGGCCGGCCAGCACCACCGCCCCGGGCGCGCCCCGCGTGGACAAGAGGCTGTTCGCCGCCGGCATCCCCATCCTGGGCATCTGTTACGGCATGCAGCTGCTGGCCCGCATGCTGGGCGGCCGCGTCGTGCGCTCAGCTCAGCGCGAGTACGGCATGTCCCGCCTGCGCCTCCAGGCGGCCTCGACGCTGCTGGAGGGGGTGAGCGACGGCAGCACGGTGTGGATGAGCCACGGCGACTCGGTGGCCGCCCTGGCGCCGGGCTTCGCCATAACGGCCCGTTCCGACGACGGCGCCATCGCCGCCGCCGAGGACCGGGCGCGGCGCCTCTTCGCCGTGCAGTTCCATCCCGAGGTCGTCCACAGCCGCGAAGGGAAGAAGGTCCTGGCCAACTTCCTCTTCGCCGTCTGCGGCGCCCGACGCACCTGGAGCATGAAGAACTTCGTCGCCGAGGAGACGGCCCAGCTGCGCGAGCGCTGCCGCGGCAAGCGCGTGGTGCTGGGCGTCAGCGGCGGCGTGGACTCCACCACCCTGGCCGTGCTGGCGCAGAAGGCGCTGGGCAACGGGGTCACCTCGATCTTTGTCAACAACGGCCTGCTGCGCCTCGACGAGGAGACGGAGGTGCTGCACAGCCTGCGCCGGCGCCTGGGGCTGAAGGTGAGCTACGTCGACGCCTCGCGCCGTTTCCTGGCCGCCCTCAAGGGGGTGACCGCGCCCGAGCGCAAGCGCAAGATCATCGGGCGCACCTTCATCGACGTCTTCTATCGCGGCCTCAAGGACTTCGATTTCCTGGTCCAGGGCACGCTCTACCCCGACGTGATCGAGAGCAACCCGGTCCAGGGCCCCTCGCAAACCATCAAGACGCACCACAACCGCGTGCGCGAGGTACAGCGCCTGGAGCGGCAGGGGCGGATCATCGAGCCCTTCCGCTTCCTGTTCAAGGACGAGGTGCGCCAGGTGGCGCGGCTGCTCGGCGTCCCCGCCGACATCCTGCAGCGCCATCCCTTCCCCGGCCCGGGCCTGGCGGTGCGCGTGCTGGGCGCCGTCACCGCGGCCAAGCTGGCCGTGCTCAAGCAGGCCGACGCCATCTTCATCTCCGAGCTGAAGCGCAGCGGCTGGTACGACAAAGTGTGGCAGGCCTTCGCCGTGCTGCTGCCGGTGCGCAGCGTCGGCGTCATGGGCGACGAGCGCGCCTACGGCCAGGTCGTCGCCCTGCGCGCCGTGACCTCCAGCGACGGCATGACCGCCGACCGCGCCGATCTGCCGCCGCAGGTCCTGGACGCCGCGGCCAACCGCATCATCCGCCAGGTGCGCCAGGTCAACCGCGTCGTCTACGACGTCACCTCCAAGCCGCCGGCCACTATCGAGTGGGAATGAAGAGCTTCATCCACCTGCACCTGCACTCGGAATACAGCCTGCTCGACTCCACGCTGAAGATCGACGACCTGCTCGCCAAGGCCCGCGAGTTCCGCATGCCGGCGGTGGCCCTGACCGACCACGGCTCCATCCTAGGAGCGGTCAACTTCTACAAGAGGTCCCTGCAGAGCGAGATCAAGCCGATCATCGGCGCCGAGCTCTACGTGGCGCGCGGCTCGCGCCTCGACCGCCCCAACCGCCGCGACGACGAGCATAACTACTTCCACCTGCTGGCGCTGGTGCGCAACGACCAGGGCTACCGCAACCTGTGCGAGCTGATCACCCGCTCCTACCTGGAGGGCTTCTACCGCAAGCCGCGCGTCGACAAGGAGCTGCTGGAGAAGCACCGTGACGGGCTGCTGGTCATGTCCTCCTGCATCCAGGGCGAGGTCCCCCAGTGCCTTCTGCGCGGGCAGGAGGAAAAGGCGCGGGCGGCGGCGCTCTGGTACCGCGAGACGTTCCGCGACAACTACTTCATCGAGATCCAGGACCACGGGCTGCCCGAGCAGAAGGAGGCGCTGCCGCGGCTGGTCGCGCTGGCCCGGGAGCTCGACATCCCGCTGGCGGCGAGCAACGACGTCCACTACCTGACCCGCGAGGACGCCGAGGCCCGGGACATCCTGATCTGCGTGCAGACCACCGACGTCATCAGCAACCCCGACCGCCCGATGAAGACCGACAGCGACCAGATGTACTTCAAGTCCGGCGAGGAGATGGCCGCCCTCTTCGCCGCCACGCCCGACGCGCTGGACAACACCTTCGAGATCGCCTCGCGCTGCAACTTCGAGTTCAAGCTGAAGAAGCACTTCCTGCCCGCCTTCACCCCGCCGGGGCGGCTGAGCATCGACGATTACTTCGAGAAGCTCTGCCTCGAGGGCTTCGAGCGCATCCAGCACCAGTACCTCTCCAAGTCCAAGCACCTGAAGCACGGCCCGCAGGAGTACCAGGAGCGCCTGCTCTACGAGATCGAGAAGATCCGCGAAATGGGCTTCCCCGGCTATTTCCTCATCGTCTGGGACATCATCCGCAACGCCAAGGAGGCCGGCATCCCGGTCGGGCCCGGCCGGGGCTCGGTGGTGGGCAGCCTGGTGGCCTTCGTCATGGGCATCACCCAGATCGACCCCCTGGAATACGACCTGATCTTCGAGCGCTTCCTCAACCCCGAGCGCGTCAGCCTTCCCGACATCGACATCGACTTCGACGCCGAGCGCCGCGACGAGGTCATCGCCTACATCCGCGCCAGGTACGGCGAGGACAACGTGGCCCAGATCGTCACCTTCAACCGCATGAAGGCCAAGCTGGCCATCCGCGACATCGGCCGC
>JAFGST010000214.1 GCA_016934475.1 Candidatus Aminicenantota bacterium
AAATATTTTTATATAGAAATAATAATATAGAACCAAAACGTTTTCAACTAGATTCTTTGCGCCGGGAAAAATAAGTCCTTCATGCCCTATGACAATAGATTTCTTCTAGTCGCCTGACCCTCGCCTACGAAAGACGATGCTCCCGTTCAGCATGGTCATGGCCACGGGCGTCGTCAGGATCTCCCTGGGGGCCATCCCGAACAAATCGCGCTCGAAGACGACGAGGTCGGCGAGTTTCCCCTTCGTGACCGATCCCTTCACATCCTCCTGGAATTCGGCGTAGGCCGAGCCCAGCGTGTACATCTCGATGGCCTGCTCCAGGGACAGCTTCTCTGCGGGATGCCAGCCGCCCGCCGGCCCGCCTGCGGGGAATTCCCTGCTGACGGCGGCATAGAGCCCCAGGCGCGGATCGAGGGGCTCGACGTCCCAGTCGGTGCCGAAGGCGACATGGACGCCGGTCTCGATGAAGGAGCGCCAGCGGTAGGCGTCGCCCACGCGCCGGCCGATGCGCTTCTCGGCCCAGCGCATGTCGTCGATGCAGTGCGAGGGCTGGACCGAGGCGATGACTCCCAGCTCGCGAAAGCGTTCCACGTCGGCGGAGCGGACCACCTGGGAGTGCTCGACGCGATGGCGGGCATCGCGGTCGCCGTTGGCCGCCCGGGCGGCGGCGAAGGCGTCAAGGATCCAGGCGTTGGCCTTGTCGCCGATGGCGTGGGCCGCGACCTGCAGGCCGGCGGCGTCGGCGCCGCGGACCAGCGCCTCGAGCTCGGGCTGGGTGTGGATGGGCAGGCCGCGGGTCGTCGGATCGTCGGCGTAGGGTTCGAAGAACAGCGCCGTTCCGGCGCCCATGGAGCCGTCGACGAAGATCTTGACCGTCCCCAGGCGCAGGAAGGGTTCGCCGCAGGCGGCACGCAGGCCGATGCGCTGGAAGTCGGCCCAGCCGTCAATGCCGCGCCAGGCGCTGACGCGCACGCCCAGTTCCCCCCTTTTCAGCAAATCCTGGTAGATCCTCAGGTCCTCGGCGGAGCTGTTGTCCTGGATGCTGGTCACGCCGAGCTCCTGGGCATGGCGCATGGCGGCGCGGATGGCCCGTTCGCGCTGGGCGCGCGACAGCGGCGGGATGACCTTGTCGACGAGGTCCATGGCCTTGTCGCGCAGGATGCCGGTCGGTTCTCCGGTCTTCCGGTCCCTCACGATCTCGCCGCCCTGGGGATCGGCGGTATCGCGCGTGATGCCGGCCAGCTTCAGCGCCAGCGAGTTGGCCAACGCCATGTGCCCGTCGAGGCGCGAGACCATCACCGGATGCCCGGGGGTGAAGGCGTCGATCAGCTCCCGGCGCGGGTGCTTCTTGGAGGGCCAGTTCTCGTGGTCCCAGTTGCCGCCGGTGACCCACTCCCCCTCCGGTATCTTGCGCAAATATTCCTTCAATAGGCGTGCGAAATCGTTCTCGTCCTTGGCCGGCCGCAGGTCGATGCCCAGAAGGTAAAGACCGCCGTTGGCGAAGTGCAGGTGGGCGTCGTTGAATCCCGGCAGGGCCAGCTTCCCGCCCAGGTCGATGACTTCCGTGCCTTCCCCTATAAGCTCCTTGATCTCCTCGTCTTTCCCCACCGCCACGAACTTGCCGTCGCGCACGGCCACCGCCTGCGCCCAGGGCCTGGCGGCGTCGACGGTGAATATCCTGCCGTTGAGCAGCGCCACGTCGGCCATCAGCCCCTCCTCAGCCGCCGGCAGGGGAAAAGGCCGCGCCATCCAGAAAAAACAAATTCCTGCGAACACAATCCCTTTCATGAGAACACCTCGATTGCTTCATGATTCGCCAACGATCCTGATCATAGTGGCAACGATGGGCGAATGTCAAATTGGGCTGCATCTTCAACGCCTCTCTTGCAAAAAGTGGCATGCGGCTTGAACGGTGGTCAATAAAAGGGGCGGCCGCGGGGCCGCCCCGATTCGGATGCCTCACGCCGTGGAGCAGCTCTCCGGGGCCGTGAATTCCGCTTAGAAGCCTTCGAAATCCAAACGGCAGTTGAAACGGTTGTTGTTGTTGAGCGTGCCGCTCTCGCCGCAGTCGAAATTGACCCAAAGGGTACTATCCTGCTTCGCCAGGGTAATGGTGCGGGTGATGATGCGGAAGTGGCCCGGCTCCATGCCGCTGACCGTGAAGTCGTCGACCGGGCCGCCGCCTTCCAATTCGCGACCGCCTCGGCCCTGGGTGTAGATCCAGGACTGGGAAATGCTGACCGTCCCGCTCTCGATCGCCGAGTTGCCGCAGTTGCGCACGGTGACCTCGAAACGGATGCGGACGTGGTCGCTGGCAGCGCTCTCGACGTCGGCGCGGCGGATGGTCACCGTCGCGCCGTCGTTGACGTGGGTGTAGTTGCGGCCGATGCGCTGGATCGGAAAGACGCGGCCATCGTGGGTGGAGCTCCAGAAGAGGCGCTGGACGACGCGGTTGTTGTCGTAGTTGGTCTCGACCACCTCGCGGTCGGGATTGACCTTGATGGTATAGTTCAGGCTGCACTCGTTATTGAAGTAGCTGCCGTTCACGTTGGCCAGGTTGACCCAGGCGGGGACGCCGCGGCGCAGCTCGAGGCGGCGCCGCTCCTTGAGGGCGTTGCCCAGACCCATTTTCCCCGTGAAAGTCGAGAAGACCACCCAGCCGTTGAAATCGCCGCCCAGGTCGGTGACGCGCAGGCGGATGCCCTTGCCGCTGGAACGCTGCTCGAGGTAGACGTTGCTGATGGTCAGGTCGGTGCCTCCCGCGGGCGGCGGGGGCTCGTCGCCGCCCTCGGCGGTGATGGTGAAGTCGCGGTTGGAATCGTCGCTGGGCCTGCCCAAGCTGTGGCGCACGCGGACGCGGTAGCCGCCGCGGGCCGTGGCCCGGCCGCCGGTGTACTCGCCGACCGTCCAGGGATGGGAAGTGGCCGTCGCGGCCAGGCCGCTGGCGATCGTTCCCAGGACGGCGCCGTCGCGCAGCAGCTCGACGTTCACCGTCCCGCTCAGGTTGGCCCGGCTCCAGGTGATGGAATGGCTGCTGCCGAGCTCCCAGCTTTCGCCGCCGTTGGGCGAGCTCACGGTGATCGTGGGCGTCGGCGGCGGCGGCTCCTCCTCGCCGACGATGGTAAAGACGGCGTTGCTGCGGTCTTCGATGTCTGCGCTGCGCACATAGAGCCCAATCATGTACTCGCCGGCCGGGGCGGCGCCGGAGGTCAGCGTCCCGACACTCCAGGAATAGCGGTCGTCGGTGACCGGCACGTTGGCGATGGTACCGGCCACGCCGCCGGCAGCGTTGACCAGGTTGATGCGCACGTTGCCGCTGACCGCCGCGTGGGTCCAGGTGATCGTCTGCGTGGAGCCGAGGGTCCAGCGCTCGCCGCCGTTGGGCGCGGTGACGGTGACCGACTGCCCCTGCAGTACCCAGGCCGCGCCAAGGCACAGCACGAATAAAATAACGAGCTTCTTCATCTTCCTCCTCCTGCTGTCTCGGATTTCACTCAGTATATACAAATTGCCTTCGCAATATCTCAAAAAAAATTCCCTGCTTCCGCGTCAGCGGCGCTCGAAGCCCTCGAACCGCAGCGGCACCTCGATGCAGTTGAACTGCTCGTGCTGGGTCGTCGACCAGAAGGGTCCGCCCCAGGTGAAGTGCTCCGACAGGCAGATGCGCAGCGTGCCGGGATTGACGATGTGCACCGCCGGCGTGATCCTCCAGCTCTCAATACTGCCGGAGGCGACATGCATGTTCTTGGAAAAGCGGCCGACGTCCTTGAAGCCGCCCGACTGGGTAAAGGAGCGGGAGAGCTGGTAGAGCTTCAGGCTGGCCGGAAGCAGGTCCTGCCTCGTCCCGCAGTTGCGGACCGTGAACTCGAGGGGCAGGAGGCAGCGGTCATATTCATCCCTTCCCCTGAGGTTGATTGGCCAGTCGACCATGGCCGGGGTGACGACGACCTCCGGGGTGCTCGGCACGATGATGCGGGTGTTTCCCCTCTTGCCGGCGATGATCCGCGCCAGCAGGCGGAAGCAGGTGGTCTTGGTGAATATCTTCTCGGCGTAGGAGTTGTTCTCCTCGGTGCCCTCGCTCACCCGCCGCGCCGCATCCACGAAAACGGAGTAGTACATGCCGCAGGAATTCTCGGGCTCCACCACGCGGTGCACCAGGTTGACGTTCTGGCTCTGGCCCGGCAGGAGCGCCAGCTCGCGCGTCGTCTCGAAGGGCACCGTTCCCTCGTTCTCCCAAAAGCGCAGAAGCACCGATCCGGCGAACGCCGCGCTACCGGTGTTGGCCACCGTCGCCTGCAGGCACCCCTCGCTGCTGAGGAACAGGTCCGTCACCACCAGGTCGGGAAGGCCTTCGGGCGGAGGCTGCGGTCCCGGCTGCGGCCCTGCGGCGCCGAGCGCGAAGGGGCGGTCGCTGAAGTCGAAGGGAGTCTCCCGGCCCGCCGGCCGGACGCGCACGGAGTAATCGGAGGCGGCGGCCATCACGGTGCCGTCGCTCAGCGTGCCGGCCGGGCTCCAGGCGCACGACCCGGCCGAGGCCGGCACCGCCGGGGCGATCTTCCCCTTCACGACGTTCCCCTTGAGCAGCTCGATGTCCAGCGCGGTCCCGGCGGCAAGGTTCCTCGATGTCCAGCGCACGCGCTGCGAGCTTCCCAGCACCCAGTTCTCGCCGCCGTTGGGCGAGGTCACGGTGATGGCGGCCCCCGGCGAAGGCGGCGCTTCCTCCCCAACGATGGCGAAGGCGGCGTCACTGCGGTCGTCGACGTCCTCGCGGCTGACGAACAGCCCGATCAGGTAGTCGCCGGCGGGCGCCGACCCCGAGGCCAACGCGCCCACCGTCCAGGGATAGCGGCCGTCGGCGACCGGCACGGTGGCGATGGTCCCGGCCACCGCGCCGCCCAGGCGCACGAGATTGATGCGCACGCTGCCGGCGATCCCCTCGTGGCTCCAAGTGATGTTCTGGCGGCTGCCCAGGGCCCAGCGCTCGCCGCCATTGGGCGAGGTCACGGTGATCGACCGGGCGTGGATGGAGAAGGCGCCTCCCACGAATATCAGCACCTGCAAGAGAAGCCAATACTTTTTCATGTCTGCCTCCTATATGATTTCCATATCCGAATTATGAGAGTATAACCTGATTAATCTCAAAAAGAAAAAGGCTTTCCCAAAATCAAGCAGTGGCACCCTACGCCGTGCCCCTAGCGAAAGATCACTCGATCATCTCTTTTTATCAATTATTATGCCGTCAGCCTCACGCCGCAAGACATGCGCCGGACTCGGCGAGCCCTACCTACCGATGAAGTCGAACGGGTTGCGCGGCTCGCCGTTGACGCGGATCTCGAAGTACAGGTGCGGGCCGGAGCTGACGCCGCTGGAGCCGACGGTGCCGATCCTCTGCCCCTGCTCCACGCGGTCGCCGACCTTCGCCTCGCGCGCATCGAGATGGTGGTAGGCGCTGGAATAGCCGTTGCCGTGGTCGATCACGATGCGGTGCCCGCGCGTCCCGTTGAAATCGCTGGCCGTCACCGTGCCGGCGGCGGTGCTGAGCACGGGAGCTCCCTTCTTGGCGGCAATGTCGATGCCGGCATGGAACTCCTCTTTCTTGGTGAACGGATTGCGTCGCTTGCCGAAACCCGACCAGACGTAATACATCTTGCCGTCGATCAGAGCGGCGACGGCGCCGTCAGGGCGCTTGTCCGACTTCGACCAAACATAGCCCGCTGTGGGCCAGATGGCTCGGAAGGGGCTTACGATCATCAGTCCGTTGCTTCCGTCAGCGGCGATATCCAGCCCGTTCATGTCCAGAAGGCGGGCCATGGCCATATCCCAGGCGAGGTCGCGCAGGTCGCAGTTCAGCTTCTGCCGGATGCCCGGATCGGCCTGGACGGGCAGGCCGCAGACCTTGGTCAGTATCTGGGCGGCGATGGCAACCGGCTCCTCCTGGAAGCGCAGGGTGATCTTTTCCGCCTTGAAATCCCTGCCGAGGCGCGGTTCGCACACGCCCCGGATCCTTTGATAAAGGGCCTCTTCGCGGGGACTCAGCGGCACCTTCCCGGACAGGTCTAGCGCCACCCCGCCACCCACGAAGTTGAAGGTGCAGGTGAAGGTCCTGGGGCGCGCCTGGCCGTCGACCACCAGCGGCTCGATCTGCCATTGCTTGACGGCGGCGACCGCCGCCCGGACGAATTCGCTGTCTTCCTTGAAGGCCTTCACGCTCCAAACCCTGCCCTCCTTGTCCACTGCCACTTCCAAGGTCACGCTGCCGGGGATGCCGGCGGCAAGCATCTTCGCCGGATAGATGGGATCGACCTTCTTTATAATCTTCGGTACGGGGAGGACTTCCGGTTCGACCACCCGCTGCAGGGAGCTCTCCTGGATGACCGCAGTATCAGCCTGGCGCTGCAGGGCCAGGAAATAGGGCTGGAAGAGGGAATCCTCGAAGCCGAATACCGCGACTTTTCCGGCCGGCAGCTCGAGTTCATTGTCGAGAAGGACGGGATTCTTGGTGTTGGCCTGGTCGATCACCTGCACCTGGAAGGCGTCGGTCCCCTTCAGCTTGACGACCTGCAGCAGGAACTCGTGGCCGTTGAGCACCACCATCTGGAAGCGCTTCTCCGCCTTGTCCCGCTCCCAGCCCCACTGGGTCTGCACCAGGACGGACAGGTCCTTGAGGTTGAAGACCCGCTCCAGCTCGGCCTCTTCCTCCTGGAGCCCCTTTTCGCTCATGAAGTTACCCACGAACAGCGGCCGGAGCGAGTAGGCGGCGACCACCTTGGCCTCGCCCGGCTTCGGGCCCCGCACCCCCTCGTAAAAGCGCATCTGCAGCAGGATGTCGCCCTGCGCCGCTGCGCTCAGGGGGACCAGCAGCACCAGCGCGCCGAGAAGCACGCAATGGAATGAATTGATTTTCTTCATTTTTAACTCCTTGAATTATCCCTGACGATCCAGAATATCGCCCGGTCCGGGCTCCGGCTTTGGACCTGGAAGACCCGCGCCGGCCGGTCGGCGATTTTGGCGGAGCAGAGGCGGACCTGCGCCTCCGGGGGCGCGGCGGCCGGGCCATTGCGCAGCGGCATGTCCCGCCGGAGAAAAAGGGTCCAGAATCCGGCGAGCAGCGCCAGCAGGAGCACGGCCGCGGCGGTTGCCCAGCGCCACGAACGCCGCAGGGGAGACGGCGCCGCATCCATGCCCCCGGGCTGCGGGCGGATGCCGTCGATCCCTTTCCTCACCCCGGGCCACAGGTCCAGCCCGGCGGGAAGCAGATCAGGGACGACCAGAAGTCCCAACGGCGGATCGCTCCGGTCGCTCTCCTCGCGGCAACGCACGCAGCGGCCGACATGCCAGCGACAGAGTCGGAGCCGCAGCCCCGGGAGGGGAATGCGGCTAAAAACCTCGAACCATGCACAGTTCATGGAATTTCCTCCGCAGAAACCGTTTTCACTCCGGGAACGAAACCGGAGGCCGCCAGCTCCTTTTTCAGCTTCCTCCTGGCGTTGAGCAGGTGAACGCGTACCGTCGCCGGCGCACAGCCCAGCATGGCGGCGATCTCCTCCGTGCCCCAATCCTCGTTGTACTTGAGGGTCAGCACCGATCGTTCCTGAGGAGTCACCTTGCGCAGCGCCGGCTGCCAGATCGCCGACTCCTCGATTCCCTCGGGAGCGGCGTGGACGGCCGCCGCTCCGCCCCGCGCCTGCCGCTGCCCGTAGCGGTGGAAGAGCCGCTTGCGGCGCAGCAGGTCGATGCCGCGGTTGTAGGCGATGGTGAACAGCCAATTGCGGAAGCTGCGCGAGCGGTCGAACCGGCCCAGGCGGGAATAGGCATGAATGAAAACGTCCTGGGCGGCGTCGCGCGCGTCCTCGCCGCTGCCGAGCAGGTTCCACAGGAAGGCCACCAGCCGCGCCTGGTAGCGGCACACCAGGTTCTCAAAAGCGGCGGCGTCGCCCTGCAGCACTCTCTCGATCCAGGAGTTCTCGTCCATGCTCATTCGCCGCTTTTACGCGCGGGGCGTCCGGGTCCGTTTAGGACAATAAGTGCCGCGCCAGAATGATCCCTGGAAGCCAGCGGCAGCCGTTCATTGGCTCTGGTTTTCCTGCTGCCGCCCGGGACGCACGCCGCCCTGGGCCGGCGGCTCGCCTTCCTTTCCCCGGTCCAATCTGCCGGTAAGCTGCAAGACGGGATGCTCCTCCTCGAGGTTCCAGTACAGGCAGTAGCCGAAGGCATTGTCCTCGCTCCGCTTGATGCGGGTCTTGCGGCCGCGCAGGACCAGCGTGCATCCCAGGCGCTCCAGGTCGAAATGGCGGCACTCGTGGCAGAACGTCTGGAATTCCGGGTTGGCCGCCGCCATCCGTTCATAGCCGGCGCGCCGTTCGGCCTGGAAAGCGGGCAGAAGGGCCTCCAGCCGCCGATCCTTGCTTCCGCGCCGGAAAAGGAAAACGCCGTGGGCGATGCCCCCGGCCACGGCAAGGGCGAGAGTCCCCTTGATCACCCACAGGTTGAAGAAACCGGATCCGCTAAACATGAAGGAGAGAAAATCCGCGATGTTCAAGGCGGCCAGGATGGACAGGCCGATCATGGCAAGGAATTTCTTGTCGCGGAACAAGTTCGACATGAAATAGTTCATGGCAAATCGATTATATCTTAAAAGGAAAAAGTAAAAAGGAAAAAGGTAAAAGTTGGAAAAGAACCGGATTGCCCAGGAAAAACCGCTGGAGGTTAATGAAAAAAATTTTTCTATCGGCTTTTTTTCACTTTTGCCTTTTACCTTTTTCCTTTTACCTTTAAAGTTGCTTCCAGCCCCTTCTTTTATGCTATCATGGAACCAACAAATCCCGGGAGGTAATGCCATGGCGGAACAACCCGATGGCGGAAGGCTCACGGCCAAAGCCGGAGAAATGACGGTTCTGAACCGCCCCTCCGAGAACGCGGAACTCTGGGATTTCGTCCGCTCCTGGCTGCGCCGCTTTGAGAAGGCCGACGGCGAAAAGGCCGCCGAGCGCTTCGTCTGCCTCTGGGCGGCGGTCATGGCCTGGGCGGCTAAGGCGGCGCCCGACCCTCGGCACTCCCACGATCCCGCGTACCTGGAGCGCTGCCTGGCCGGGGACCAGAAGCTGTCCGAGCGTTTCGCCAACCTGCACAAGATCGACAAGGACTTCCGCAAGCGGATCGAGCGCTTCCTGGCCCTGGCTCCCGTCTTCCAGGCCGCCTGGCTGCAGAAGAACGAGATTCCCGAGTGGGACCCGGCCCAGGACCGCCGCGCCTACGTCGAGGAGACGCTGGAGAAGATCCCGGCCGGCGAGGCCGTTTTCGCCCCGGCCTGCGCCCGCGACCATCTGCAGGCCAGGGAGAAGATCCCCGCCGACTGGGCGCATGTCTTCCCGACGATCGCCCAGACGCGCCGCAACCTGTTCCACGGCGGCAAGAACTACAAGAACACCGGCGAGAGGCAGGCGCTCGAGCCGGCCATGGCCATCCTGTGGGAAGTGTGGCGCTTCGAGCTCCCGGCCGGCCTGCTCCTCTCCCGGGTCTCCTGGCTGCGGGCGCTGCTGCGCAGCGGCTTCCTGGCCCGGGAGTCGGAAAACAAGATCACCCTCGCCGAAGAGAGCGAGGCCAATCGCAAGTACTTGCAAAAGCTCCTCTCCTTCGGGCACTTCGGCACGCTCAAGAACGCCGTCCTGCTGCCCAACGAGCCCTACGTCGAGGAATC